>NZ_JBTYMC010000152.1:0-15649 GCF_054880855.1 Streptomyces sp. S6
GCCGCGCTCCGGGCGCCGTCCGCGCCGGTGAGCCCGGGTTCGGCGCCGCAGCCGACGACCACGACGTCCGCGTCCGGGACGTCGAGGTCCGGGTGGTGGAGGGCGCCGGGGAGGGCGTGCGCGGGCACGGGGTCGCCGACGACCGCCCAGCGCGCACCGGGCATGGGGTGCGGCGCCTCCACGGGCCGCCAGCCGAGGGTGTACGGCCGGTCGGCCCCGTACGGTCCGACGGGAGTGCCCGTCCGGGTCAGGGACCTCGGGAGGAGCGCGCCGACCGTCGCGACGGTCCGTCCCTCGGCGTCGGTCAGGCGGATGCCGTCGGCGTTGTGCAGGGCGCGCAGCGGGCCGGTGGGCGGGGTGGTGACGGTGACGTTCCGGTACTCGGCGCGCAGGTCAGGGGTGACGAGCCGCTGGACGCTCTCCAGCAGCGCCGGGTGCAGGGTGAACCCCTCGTCGGGCGCGGCGAGTTCGGCACCGGTGACGTCGCCGTGCCGCCAGGCTGTGCGCAGGGCGCGGTAGGCGGGGCCGTACGAGGCGGGCCCGTCGTAGGCACCGTCGATGTCGAGCGCGGTCTCGGGCGTCCAGGGGGCGTCGGCGGGGCCGGTCCCGGCGTCGGGGGCCAGGGTGCCGTCCGCGTGCCGGGTCCACGGGACGTCGCTGGTGGCCGGGCGGGTGTGGACGGTCAGGGTGCGGGTGCCGTCCGGCGTCGCGGGGCCGGCCAGGACCTGGACGTCCAGCGGGGTGTCCGCCGGGAGGTCGAGCGGGGTGTCGGGCCGCAGTTCGGCGACGCGGGCGTTGCCGGTCTCGCGGGCGGCGGTGAGGGCGAGGTCGAGCAGGACGGCGTCCGGGACGAGGGCGCGGCCGTCCACCGTGCGGTCGGCGAGCCAGGCGTGGGTGGCGTGGGCGATGCGGCCGGTGAGCAGGGTCTGTCCGTCGGCGAGGGTGGTGAGCGTGGTGAGCACGGGGTGGGTGAGTGTGCTGTCCGCCTGGTCCGGCGTCGCGGTCCGGCCGGGGGGCAGCCAGTAGCGGCGGCGGTCGAAGGCGTAGGTGGGCAGGGTGGCCGGGTCGGCCGGGGGGTGTCCGGCGTAGACGGCGGACCAGTCGGGGCTGTGGCCGGTGAGGTGCAGGCGGGCGAGGGCGGTCGCGGCGGCGATGGCCTCGGGGTGGTCGCGCCGCAGCACCGGGACGGCCGTCGCCTCACCTTCCAGGGCCTCCTGGACCATCGAGGTGAGGACGGCGTCCGGGCCCAGCTCCACGAACCGGGTGACGCCCAGTTCCCGCAGCCGCCGCACCCCGTCGTGGAAGCGGACCGTGCCGCGCACGTGGCGTACCCAGGTGCCGGGGTCGCACAGGTCCTGTTCGGTGGCGTCGGTGCCGGTGAGGTCGCTGATCACGGAGAGCTGCGGCGGCCGGTAGTCGACGCGGCCCGCGACCTGTTCGAACTCGGCGAGCATGGGGTCCATGTGGGGCGAGTGGAAGGCGTGCGAGACGTTCAGTTCCCGGGTCCGCCGACCGCGTCCGCGCCAGCGGGCGGCGAGGTCGCGCACGGCGTCCGCGTCACCGGAGACCACCACCGAGCGGGGTCCGTTGACGGCGGCGAGTGTGAACTCGCCTTCTCGTCCGGCCAGTTCGGGCAGCACCTCCTCCTCGGTGGCCTCCACCGCCGCCATCGCCCCGGCCTCCGGCAGTTCCTGCATGAGCCGGCCCCGGGCGGCGACCAGCGCGCAGGCGTCGGGCAGGGAGAGCACTCCGGCGACGTGTGCGGCGGCCAGTTCGCCCACGGAGTGGCCGAGGAGGTGGTCGGGGTGGATGCCCCAGTGCTCCAGCAGCCGGAAGAGGGCGACTTCGACGGCGAACAGGGCGGGCTGCGCGTACCGGGTGGAGTCCAGCAGGCCGAGTCCGTCGGCCAGTACCGTCAGCAGGGGGTGCGGGAGCAGCGGGTCGAGGTGGGCGGCGATCTCGTCGAGTGCGGCCCGGAAGACGGGCTGGGCGGCGTACAACTCCAGGCCCATGCGGGGGCGTTGACTGCCCTGGCCGGTGAACAGGAAGGCGGTGCGGCCCTCTTGTGCGCTGTCGCGGGGTGCGGTCGGGGTGGTGTCGCCGGACGCGAGGGCCGCCAGGTCGGTGTGGAGGCGTTCGCGGTCGCCGGTGAGGACGGCCGCCCGGTGCGGGAGGGCGTCGCGTGAGGTGGCGAGGGCGTGGGCGAGGGCGGTGAGGGGGGTGTCGTCGGTGAGGCGGGCGCGCAGGCGGGCGGCCTGGGTGCTGAGGGCCTCGGGGGTGGCGGCGGACAGGACCAGGGGGACGGGGGCGGCGGATTCGGTTGCCGTCGGGGCGGGTCGGGTGGTGGGGGCCTGTTCGAGGACGACGTGCGCGTTGGTGCCGCTGATGCCGAAGGAGGAGACGCCCGCGCGGCGCGGCCGTCCGGTCTCGGGCCAGGCGCGGGCCTCGGTGAGCAGGCCGATCGTCCCGGCGGACCAGTCGATGTGCGGGGACGGCTCGTCGGCGTGCAGGGTCCTCGGCAGCCGCGCGTGGCGCAGGGCGAGGACGGTCTTGATGACCCCGGCGACTCCGGCGGCGGCCTGGGCGTGGCCGATGTTCGACTTCAACGAGCCGAGGTGGAGGGGGTGTTCGCGGTCCTGTCCGTAGGTGGCGAGGAGGGCGTGCGCCTCGACGGGGTCGCCGAGGCGGGTGCCGGTGCCGTGGGCCTCGACGGCGTCGACGTCGACCGGGGTGAGGCCCGCGTCGGTGAGGGCGGCTCGGATGACGCGCTGCTGGGCGGGGCCGCTGGGTGCGGTGAGGCCGTTGGAGGCGCCGTCCTGGTTGACGGCCGAACCGCGCACGACCGCCAGTACCTGATGGCCCTTGCGGCGGGCCTCCGACAGCCGCTCCACCAGCAGCACACCCACCCCCTCCGACCAGCCCGTGCCGTCGGCGCCCGCGCCGAAGGACTTGCAGCGGCCGTCCGGTGAGAGCCCGCCCTGCCGGGAGAACTCGCGGAACAGGCCGGGCGCCGCCATCACGGTCACGCCCGCGACGAGCGCGAGCGTCGACTCGCCCCGGCGCACCGACCCGGCGGCCAGGTGCAGGGCGACGAGGGAGGAGGAGCAGGCGGTGTCGACGGTGACGGCCGGCCCCTCGCAGCCGAGGACGTAGGACAGGCGGCCCGACAGGACGCCCGCCGTGGTCCCGGTCAGCAGGTGTCCGCGCAGGTCCTCCGGCGCCTCGTACAGGCGGGGGCCGTACTCCTGGCTCATCGCACCGACATACACACCGGTCCGGGTGCCGCGCAGGGCGGAGGGCCGGATCCCGGCGCGCTCCAGGGCCTCCCAGGCGGTCTCCAGGAGCAGCCGCTGCTGCGGGTCCATGGCGAGGGCCTCGCGCGGGGAGATCCCGAAGAGGTCCGCGTCGAAGTCGGCGGCGCCGGTGAGGAATCCGCCCCGGTGGCCCTCTGCGGACCAGCCCCGGTCGGCGGGCGGCGCGGTGACGGCGTCGAGTCCGTCGCCGAGTGCCTTCCAGAGCTGTTCGGGGCCGTCGATGCCGCCGGGCAGGCGGCAGGCCATGCCGACGATGACGACGGGGTCGTCCGTGTCGGCGGGCGTGGCGGGGGCCGACTCGCCGGTGCGGTCCTGCGCACCGGACAGGTGGCGGGCGAGGGCGGCCGGGGTGGGGTGGTCGAAGAGCAGGGTGGTCGGCAGGGCGTGTCCGGTGGCGGCGGCGAGTCTGCCGCGCAGTTCGAGGGCGAGGTGGGAGTCGAAGCCGAGGTCTTTGAAGGTGAGGTCGGGGTGGACGTCGGCGATACCGGGGTGGCCGAGGACGGCGGCGGCCTCGGCGCGGACGAGGTCCAGGGGGTCGGCCGGGAGGGCAGGTCGGTCGGTGGCCTCGGCCGGCTCCCGCATCACGACATCGGCGACAGCGGCCACCGGCGCGAGCCAGTGACTGCGGCGCTGGAAGGGGTAGGTGGGCAGGTCGACACGTGTCGCGGGGGCGGTGCGGGCCCGGGTCCAGTCGACCTCGGTGCCCTGCGCGTACGCCTGGGCGAGAGACGCGGCGACCCGCTCCGGCCCGCCGTGGTCGCGGCGCAGGGTGGGCACGACGACCGGCCGCACCCCCGCCGCCTCGACGGTCTCGGTGATCGCGGGGGCGAGCACCGGATGGGGGCTGATCTCGATGAACGTGGTGTGCCCGGCCTCGGCGAGGGCGGTGACAGCGGGCGCGAAGGACACGGTCTCGCGCAGGTTGCGGTACCAGTAGTCGCCGTCCGGCAGCGGGTCGACCGCGCCGGGCACCACCGTCGAGTGGAGGGGGACGGCGAAGGGGCGCGGGGTGACGCCCGCGAGGGCGGTGCGCAGGTCGTCGCGGACCGCCTCGACGTGCGAGGAGTGCGAGGCGTAGTCGACGGCGACGCGCCGCGCGCGGACCCCGCCCTCGGTGCAGGAGGCGAGGAGGGCGTCGAGGGCGTCGGTGGAGCCCGCGACGATGACCGACTCGGCGCCGTTGACCGCCGCGATCTCCAGGGAGCCGCCCAGCGCGTCGAGCCGGGCGCGGACGGCCTCGGCGGACTGGGGCACGGCGACCATGCCGCCGTGTCCCGACAGTTCACGTCGGATCAGCTCAGCGCGCCGGACGGCGATCTCGGCGCCGTCGTCCAGGGACAGTGCCCCGGCGACGCAGGCGGCGGCGACCTCGCCCTGGGAGTGTCCGATCACGGCGGCAGGCTGTACGCCGTACGCCCGCCAGACCTCCGCCAGCGAGACCATCACGGCCCACAGCACCGGCTGGAGGACGTCCACCCGGTCGAGGTCGGGGGCGCCGGGTGCCTGGCGGACGACGTCGGTGGGGTCCCAGTCGACGTGGGCGGCGAGGGCGTGGGCGCAGCGGTGCCAGGCGGTGGCGAAGGCGGGTTCGGTGTCGAGGAGCCCTGCGGCCATGCCGGGCCACTGCGAGCCCTGGCCGGGGAAGACGAAGACCGGTCCGGGGCCGGGGTCGGTGAGGGCGGAGGTGGTGACGACGGCCGGTGAGGGGCGGCCGTCGGCGAGGGCGGTGAGGGCGTCGCGGCGGGTGTCGGGGTCGCCGGCGAGGACGACGGCGCGGTGCGGGAAGGCGGTGCGGGTGGTCAGCAGCGCGTGGGCGAGGGCGCCGGGGGCGGCGTCCGGGGTGGTGTCGAGGAGCCGGCGGGCCTGGTCGGCGAGGGCTTGCGGGGTGCGGGCGGACAGGATCCAGGGGGCGGTGTCGGGCAGCGCCGGGTCACTGCTGTGCTCGGGCTGTTCCCAGGAGGCCAGCACGACATGGCAGTTGGTGCCGCCGAGGCCGAAGGAGCTGACGCCGGCCAGCCGGACGCCGTCCTCGGCGGGCCAGTCCTCGGCGGTGAGCTGGACGGTGAGGCCGAGGTCGGCGAGGGGGATGTCCGGGTGCGGGGTGGTGTGGTGGAGCGTGGGGGCGTGGCGGCCATCGCGCAGGCACAGGAGCGTCTTGATGAGCCCGGCGATGCCCGCCGCGCCTTCGAGGTGGCCGATGTTGGTCTTCACCGACCCGACGCGCAGCCGCCTGCCCTCGGGGCGTCCGGCGCCGAGGGCCGCGCCGAGGGCGGCGGCCTCGACCGGGTCGCCGGTGGGGGTGCCGGTGCCGTGGAGTTCGACGTACTGGATGTCCTCGGGGGCGACCCCGGCCCGCCTGCACGCGGCACGGATCACGTCGCGCTGCGCGCCCTGGTCGGGGTTCGTCAGGGCGGTGCCGCCGCCGTCGTTGTTGACGGCGCTGCCCCGGACGACGCCGTGCACGCGGTCGCCGTCCGCGAGGGCCCGCACGAGGGGTTTGAGGACGACGAGTCCGCCGCCCTCACCGCGTACGTAGCCGTTCGCACCCGCGTCGAAGGTGCGGCACAGCCCGTCCGGGGAGAGGGCGCCGAGGCGGTGGACGGCGAGGGTGCTGTCGGGGGCGAGGACGAGGTTGACGCCGCCGGCGAGGGCGACGTCGCACTCTCCTCGGCGCAGGCTCTCGGCGGCGAGGTGCACGGCGACCAGCGAGGAGGACTGTCCGGAGTCGACGGCGAGGCTCGGGCCGGTGAGGCCGAGGGCGTAGGAGAGGCGGTTGGCGAGCAGGGAGCGCTGCTGGCCGGTGAAGGTGTGCGCGGTGACCGCGTCGGGCCCCTGGCGTTGGGTGAGGCGGGCCCAGTCGTCGGCGAGGGCGCCGACGAACACGCCGGTGCCGGTGAGGTCGGCGGGCCGGATCCCGGCGTGTTCCAGGGCTTCCCAGCCGAGTTCGAGGAGCAGGCGCTGCTGGGGGTCCAGGGCGGCGGCCTCGCGGGGCGAGATCCCGAAGAAGGGCGCGTCGAAGCCGTCGACGCGCTCCAGGAACCCGCCGCGCGTGGGGATGCCCGGGGTGTCGGGCAGGATGCCTCGGCGGGCGGCGGGCACGTCGGTGACGGCGTCTCCGCCCCGGGCGAGGAGCGCGGCGAACTCCTGCGGGCCGGCGGCTCCCGGCAGCCGGCAGGCCAGGCCGACGACGGCGATGGCCTGGGTCTCCTCGAACAGTCCCGGCATCCGGGGCCTCCCTCGGGCTGTGGGGGGGGTGTGGGCCGACCCGGTCGGTCAGCGGTGGAACCGCACGACGTCCCCGGGGACGAGGTCCTCGCCGACGCGGACGTAGCCCTTCTTCAGGACGGCGCCGTCCTCGTCGGTCTCGTAGTCGTCGACGAAGTGGTGGCGCATGCCGAAGACGGAGCTGTCGCCGGTGATCCGGAAGTGGCCGTCCTCCCAGCCGGGGCTGGTGAAGGTGCCGTGGTGGCCCCAGTCGTCGTAGTAGAAGGAGACGAAGTGGCCCTCGACGTCGCTCCAGCCGATCAGCCAGACGGCGGTGATGCCGGGGACGGGGATGTACTGGGTGATCTCGTAGAACCGGCCGCCGGCGATGGCCTTGCCGGTGGAGGTGGCGCGGCCGGTGGTGACCACTTCGGTGGTCAGGTTGGTGTATTCCAGCTCGAATTCACCGAGGAGAAAGTCGAGCTGTTTCATTTCCGGCGCGATGTCGTTCCGCTCGGGAAAGACGACCTGGTCGCTCATGTGTCAACTCCGGGGAATGGAAAGGGCCGTTCCCGTCGTCCGGGATCATGGTCCCAAGCTATCCGGCGAGTTCCTCGGCCGGGCAAGCCCTGACCGGACGATTAGGGGTGGCAGGGGTGGTTGTCCGGGGCCCCTTTAGGGGTGTCCGAGGGTGGGCTCGACTTTTACGCTGCCGGGGACGGGACGGGTTTCACCGTCCGGTTTCCTTCCAAGGAGCGAGACGATGACGACCGAACAGCAGGAGCTTGCCGGGCAGTCGCAGGACGACTTCCCGTCGCTGCTCGCCTGGCTGGACCACAACCGTGCCGAGAACCCGGTCCTCGCGGACGCCTTCCCGGGGCTGTGGCACGTGTTCCGTTACGCCGACGTGGAGCGGATCCTCGCCGACACCCAGACGTTCTCCAGTGACATGTCGGCCGTGATCCCCTCGCACCCGGACACGGCCTGGATGGCGAAGGGCAACGTCGTCGGGATCGACCCGCCCTGGCACCGCCGGCTGAAGTCCCTGGTGAGCAAGGCGTTCACGCCGAAACTCGTGGCCGGTCTGGAGCCGCGGATCACGGAACTGACGAGCGAGTTGCTCGACCAGGTCGCCGGGCGTGACGCGTTCGACCTCGTCGAGGCGCTCACCCACCCGCTGCCGGTGTTCGTGATCGCCGAGCTGCTCGGGATCCCGGTGTCGGACCGGCCGCTGTTCGAGAAGTGGGCGCTGGCGTTCATCTCGGCCAACGGCGGCGGGGAGAGCGCGCTGCCGAGCGAGGAGAACGTCCTGGCGTTCGTGGAGACGGCCAAGGAGATGCGGGCGTACATGCTGGAGCACGTCCAGCAGCGCCGCAAGGCTTCGCGCGGCGACCTAATCGGGCAGCTCGTCGACGCCCGTACCGAGGACGGTGCGCTGGACAACGACGAGATCATCGGTTTCGCCGGGACCCTGCTGATGGCCGGTCACATCACCACGACCGCCGTCCTGGGCAGCACGGTCCTGTGCCTCGACGAGAATCCGGACGCGTTCGCCGAGGTCCGCCGTGACCGTTCCCTGGTGCCGGCGGCCGTCGAGGAGGCGATCCGGCTGCGCCCGGCCTTCTCGCGGCTGGTCCGTATGACGAAGGCCGAGTCGGAGATCGCGGGCCAGGTGATCCCGGCCGGTCAGGTCCTGACGATGTGGACGGTCTCCGCGAACCGCGACCCCGAGCGCTTCGAGCGCCCCGACGCCTTCGACCTGCACCGCGACCGCACCCGCCACCTGGGCTTCGGCCAGGGCCTGCACTTCTGCATGGGCGCCCCCCTGGCCCGCCTGGAGGGCCGCGTCGCCCTGAACCTCCTCCTGGACCGCTTCCCGGACCTGGCGGTCTCCAAGGCCCCGGACGCGGTGGCCCACCACCACCCGAAGAACGTGGTGGGCCCGCGCCGCCTGCTGGTCACGGCGTAGCCGAACGGCAGACAGCACTGTGCCCCGCCGGTCTCCTCGGCGGGGCACAGTGCTGTGCGGGCTACCAGCTGACCGGTATCCGGTCGATCTCCGGGTGCCAGCCCGGCCGGTCGTACAGTTCCTCGATCGGCCGGTCCAGCTTGAGGGCGGGGAGGCGGCGGAAGAGGGTGCCGTAGGCGATCTCCAGGCCGACCTTGGTGAGGTTGGCGCCGAGGCAGTGGTGGATGCCCTGGCCGAAGGCGAGGTGGCTGCGGGCCGCGCGGCGCACGTCGAGGCGGTCGGGGACGGGGAACTCGGCGGGGTCGCGGTTGGCGGCGCCGTTGGAGACGACGACGCTCTCGCCCGCCTTGATGAGCTGCCCGCCGACCTCGACGTCCTCCAGTGCCACGCGCGGCATCAGGTCGAGGGGGCTGATGAGCCGCATCATCTCGTCGACGGCGCCGGGCAGCAGGGCGGGTTCGGTGCGCAGGAGGTCCACCTGGTCGGGGTTCTCCAGCAGGAGGCCGACACCGGCGGTCAGCATGGCCTGCACCGGGGACTGGCCGGCGATGAAGATGAGGAAGCAGAGGTTGGCGAGTTCCGTCTTGCCGAGCGCGCCGGTCGTGACGTGTTTCTGGATGACGCGGCTGGTGGGGTCGTCGCCGGGGTTCGCCTCCTTGTCGTCGATGAACCGCAGGAAGTACTGCTGGAGGGCGACCATGCGGTGGGCGACCTCGTCGCCGACCTGGTGGTCGTCGGCGGCCGAGAGCGCCTTGTCGCGCACCTCGCGGCTGTCGCGCAGCCACGCCTGGAGGTCGGCGTAGTCCATGCCGAGGGCCCAGCAGGTGATGGTGCCGGAGAAGGGTTCGGCGAAGGAGGCCACCAGGTCGGCGGTGTTGCCGCCGGCCTCCATGGCGTCGATGAGCTCGTCGGCCTTGGTCTGCATCGCCTGGCGCAGTTGCTCGGCGCGGCGCATGGTGAACTCGCCGACGACCGCCTTGCGCTGCGCGGTGTGCTGCGGGGGGTCCATCGTGAACAGCATCGGGAAGGCCCGTGCCCCTTCGAACGCCTCGGCGTAGATGGGGTATCCGGGGTTGGTGATGTCGGAGCTGAACCGGGCGTCGTTCAGGATCGCCTGGGCCTGGTCGTGGCGGGTGATGTACCAGACGCGTTTGCCGTGGTAGAGGCGGCCCGGCGCGGGGGCTCCGGTGGTGCGCAGCTCCCGGTACTCCTCGGGCGGCGAGTAGGGGCATTTCCTGAGCAGCGGGGCCTCGAACTCCCCGGCGGCGACGGCTTCGGACACGGGTTTTCCTTCGCTACGGAACAGGGCGGGGGGTGCTACCAGCGCAGCAGGCACAGTCCGGCGGCCATACCGGCGCCGAATCCGGCGAGCAGCAGCAGCTCGCCGTCACGGACGTGGCCGTCGCGGACCGCCTCGTCGAGTGCGACGGGCACCGAGGCGGCGCCCATGTTGCCGTACTTGACCAGCGGGGTGTGGGTGCGGGCGGCGGTGAGGCCGCAGCGTTCGACGAGTTCGCCGAGGAGAACGCCGTTGGCCTGGTGCGGGACGAAGTGGTCGACGTCGTCGATCGCGACGCCGCCGCGCTCCAGCAGGGGCGGGATCATGGGCGGCAGGTTGGTCATGACGAAGTCGGCGACGCCCCGGCCGATCATCCGCAGGTAGTGGCCGCCGCCGTCGACGGTGGTGTGCGAGGCGGGGGTGCGGCTGCCGCCGCCCTCGATCCAGATGAGTTCGTGGGCGTCGCCGCGTCCGACGAGTTCGGTGCCGAGGATGCCGTGCCCGTCTTGTACTTCGCCGACGACGGCGGCTCCGGCGGCGTCGCCGAGGAGGACGGCGGTGCCTCGGTCGGCGTAGTCGAGGAAGCGGGAGTAGAGGTCGGCGCCGATGACGAGGGCGTGGCTGCCGGGGCGTTGGGCGACGAGGCCGCGGGCGACGTCGAGGGCGAAGACGAACCCGGCGCAGGCGATGTTGATGTCGAAGCAGGCGGCGCTGCTCGCGCCGAGGGTGTTCTGCACCAGTGAGGAGGTGGGTGGGAGGGGGGCGTCGCCGGTGGAGGTGGCGACGATCAGGTAGTCGACGCGGTCCGCGTCGAGGCCGGCCGCCTCCAGTGCCGCCGCTCCCGCCTTGTGGGCGAGGTCGGAGGTCGCTTCGTGGGGGGCGGCGTAGCGGCGGCCCTGGATGAGGGTGCGGCGGCCGATCCACTCGGCGGTGATGTTCGGGACGCGGCGTGCGATCTCCTCGTTGGTGATCTCCTCCTTGGGCAGGTAGGAGCCGGTGCCGAGGATGCCGATGGCGGTCATACGGCGGCCTCCAGGGCGCCGGGGCCGACGGCCGCGAAGGGCCGTAGCGGGGTGATGCGGTCCTCGCCGATGCGGGCGCGCAGTTCGGGGTCGGTGACGCCGAGTCCGGGCTCGGGGGCCAGGCACAGGACGCCGACCTTGCCGATGTGCTGGTTGAGCTGGACGAGGCGGGTGGCCTCGCCGACCTCGGTGAGCGGGTAGAGGGAGGAGAGGGCGGGCATGATGCTGCCCTGGCTGAACAGGCGGGCGCATTCCCACTGTTCGTGCAGGTTGGCGACGTGGCTGCCGATGATCCGCTTGAGTTTCATCCACAGGTAGCGGTTGTCGTACTGGTGGCGGTAGCCGGTGCTGGAGCCGCAGGTGATGACGGTGCCGCCGCGCCGTACGGCGAACACGGACATGCCGAAGGTGTTCTGTCCGGCGTGGTCGACGACGATGTGGGGGTCCTCGCCGGTGGCCTGCCGGATGGCGCGGCCGAGTTTCTTGCCGTCGGCGACGGCGTTCGCGAAGTCGTCGTCGCCGTCGTGCTCGCCGAGTCCGAGTTCGCTGCGGTCGATGACGACGTCGCAGCCGAGCGCGCGCAGTGCCTCCGCTTTGTGGGCGGAGCTGACGACGCCGACGGGGATGCCGCCGCCGTTCTTGACGAACTGCACGGCGTAGGCGCCGGTGCCGCCGGTGGCGCCCCAGATCAGGACGATGTCGCCCTGTTTCATGCGGGCGCCCCGGTCGGAGACGAGCATGCGGTAGGAGGTTCCCGCGCAGGCCGGCACGGAGGCGGCCTCCTCCCAGGTGAGGTGGGCGGGTTTGGGGATGAGCTGGCTGGCGCGGGCGAGGCAGTAGTGGGCGATGCCGCCGTAGTTGGTCTCGTAGCCCCAGGCGAGCTGGTGTTCGCCGAGCATGCCGTCGCTCTGGGTGATGGCTTCCTGTTCGTCGACGACGGCCGCGTTGACGAGGACGTGGTCGCCGGTCCTCCAGTGCCGGACGGCGGAGCCGGTGCGGACGACGACGCCGGCCGCGTCGGAGCCGAGGACGTGGAAGGGCTGGTCGTGGCGGGTGGCCCAGCCGCCCTGCTTGGCGGTGGAGTTGAGGAAGCGGAAGGTGGAGAGCGGTTCGAAGGTCGCCGACCAGACGGTGTTGTAGTTGACGGAGCTGGCCATCACGGCGATCAGGACCTCGTCCGGCGCCGGTTCGGGCATGGGGACGGGGCCGACGCGCAGGGTCTTGCGGACGTCCTTGTCGGCCACGCCCCGGAAGGCGTCCTGGTCCTCGACACGCAGGTGGGCGGCGGTGAACTCGTCCGGCAGGGCCGCGTGTTCGAGGTCCTGGGGGTCCGCGCCCGCCAGAACCGCTTCAGTGACAGAGTCCATGATCCCTTCCTCGGTACAGGGGGTGGTGTCCGGCGGAGGGGTTCATTCGGCGATGGCCGTGCGGCGCTCCCACCGGTACACCGCGATTTCGACGCCGTCGACCGTGGTGAATTCACCGTCGTGCACGAAGTGTTCGTATCCCGCGCCCCAGCGGTGCTTTATCTTCTCGACGGCGACGGCGACGAATTGTTCGCGGTCCTGGTCGGGGAAGTCCTGGGGGCCACCGGAGAGGAGCACCTTTATCTGCGACATGTTCGTATCCTCCCGAGGGGAAAGCGGTCGGACCCACGGAAAGCACGCTGCGGAAATGTGAGCACGCTTTTCCGGCACGGTGGTCTTCTCTGCGCCGAGGCTCGCAGCAGCCCTCCCTCCCGGACAACCCCTATTCGCGGGGGTGGCCGGGCAGGGGTCCCCCGAGGTGCGGACCGCGGGCATGCCGAAGCGGCCCTGCGCGGCGGGGTCGCTTCAGGGCCGCTTCGGTCTCGGAGGCCGGCTGGGGAGGGCCGGCGGGGTCAGTTCCGGGGTGTGGTCGTGCGGTCCGCCGCGAGCAGGGCCGCGAAGCGGGCGAGGCGGGCTCCTTGGTGGCGGGCGCAGTCGAGGGTGACGTCGTCCGGGGGTGTGGAGGGGAATCCGGCGGGCCAGGACGTGCCGTAGGGGTTGCCGCCGGCGGCGTAGACGATGTCGTCGGTGTAGCCGAGGGGGACGATGAGGGAACCCCAGTGGTAGAAGACGTTGTTGAGGGAGAGGATCGTCGACTCCTGGCCGCCGTGCTGTTCGGCGGAGGAGACGAACGCCGTGACGGGTTTGTCGGCGAGTTTCCCCTCCTGCCAGAGGCTTCCGGCGGAGTCCATGAACTGTTTCAGCTGGGCCGCCGGGGCGCCGAAGCGGGTCGGGGTGCCGAAGGCGTATCCGTCGGCCCACTCCAGGTCGGCGAGTTCGGCGACCTGGACGCCGGCTTCCGTCTCCCGGTGGTGTGCGGCCCACTCGGGGTTAGCGGCAATCGCCTCGGCGGGGGCGAGTTCGGCGGCCCTGCGCAGCCGTACCTCGGCGCCCGCGGACTCGGCGCCTTCCCGCACGGCCTGGGCGAGCCGGTGCACGGATCCGGTCGCGCTGTAGTAGACGACGAGTACATGTGCGGACACGGAGGTCCCCTTTCCTGAGGGTCTGTCGTTCACCCGGCCAGCGGGTGGGTGAGGACCGCGCTGACCGTCTTCTCCTCGGTGTTGGCCTCGATGCCGGCCCAGCCCAGTTCCCGTCCCTGGCCGCTGAGTTTGGAGCCGCCCCAGGGGAGGCCGGCGTCGAGGGGAGCCCAGCCGTTGATGGCGACGGCGCCGGCCTTCACGCGGCGGGCGAGGACGTGGGCCCTGCTGACGTCGGAGGTCCACAGGGTGGCGGCGAGCGCGTAGTCGCTGTCGTTGGCGAGGGCGACGGCCTCGGCCTCCGTGTCGAAGGGGATGACGGAGCCGACGGGGCCGAAGATCTCCCGCTGGGCGATCGTCATGGTGTTGTCGACCTCGCCGAACAGGGTGGGTTCGACGAAGAAGCCGGGGCCGTCGGGCCTGCCGCCGCCGGTGAGGAGCCGGGCGCCGTCGGCGATGCCGGCCGCGATGTAGTAGCGGACGCGCTCCAGTTGGCGTGCGTTGATGAGCGCGCCCATCGTGGTGCCCTCGTCGAAGGGGTCGCCGACCTTGATGGCGCGGGCGCGTGCGACGAGCCGTTCGACGAACGCGTCGTACACGCCTCGGGAGACGAGGATGCGGCTGCCGGCGGCGCACACCTCGCCCTGGTTGGCGAAGATGCCGGCCGCGACGCCCTGCGCCGCCTCGTCGAGGTCGGCGTCGTCGAAGACGATCTGGGGGCTCTTGCCGCCGAGTTCGAGGGTGGTGCGGCGGAAGCCCTTGGCGGCGGCGACGGCGACCTTGTAGCCGGTCTCGGGGCTTCCGGTGAAGGAGATCTTGTCGACGCCGGGGTGGTCGATGAGGGCCTGTCCGGTGACGGCGCCGAGGCCGGGGACGACGCTGAACGCGCCGGCCGGGAACCCGGCCTCCTCGACGAGCTGTGCGAGGAGGAGGGAGGTGAGGGGGGCGTCCTCCGGGGGCTTGAGGACGACGGCGCAGCCGGCGGCGAGGGCCGGTGCGATCTTCCACGCCCCGATCATGGTGGGTGAGTTCCAGGGGGTGATGGCGGCGACGACGCCGACGGGTTCGCGCACGGTGTAGCTGTGGGTGGGGCGGCCCATGTAGGGGCCGGTGGGGATGGAGCGGCCCTCCAGTTTGTCGGCCCAGCCCGCGAAGTAGCGGAACGAGCGGACGACTTGGGGGAGGTCGATGGCGCGGGGTTCGAAGCCGGGTTTGCCGATGTCGAGCGATTCGAGGTTCGCGAAGTCCTCGCCGCGCGCCTCGATCAGGTCGGCCAGCCGGTGCAGCAGGCGTGCCCGGTCGCCGCCGTCGGCCCTGCCCCACGCGCCGTCGTCCAGGGCGGACCGGGCCCCGGAGACGGCGCGGTCCACGTCGTCGGCGCCGGCCGCGGCGACGGTCGTGAGGCGTCGCTCGGTCACCGGGTCGATCACGTCGAAGGTGTCGGTACTCCGGTCGCCGTCCCATCGCCCGGCGATGTAGGGCTCCGTGGGGACGGCGCTGACCAGCTGTTCGGCTTCTTTGCGTGCTAGCATGAGTACGATTACCGTTCTATCTGGACGATATTCGAAACGATAGGGACGTGGGTGACGCCGGGTCAAGGGGTTCGGCGGTAGTGGGCCCTCGTAACCTCCGTGACATGATGTGCGGCACAAAAGGTGCAGGAGGCGAGGGAGGATCGTGGCGGCCACCGGAGGGGAGACATCCCTGACTCTCGACCGCGGACTGACGGTGCTGTCGCTGCTCGCGCGCCACGCCGACGGCCTCACCGCCGCGGAGCTCGCCGAGCGGCTGGGCATCGCCCGCGCCGCCGTCTACCGGCTGCTGCGCACCCTGGAGGCGCACAGCCTGGTGGCCAGGATCGGCACCCGGTACATCCTCGGCTTCGGCGTCGCCGAACTGGCGGGCCAGCTCAAACCGCGCCTCCAGGCCACCGTCCTGCCGATCCTGCGGCAGCTCAGCGAACAGACCAACAGCACCGCCCTGTTGAGCGTGGCCGACGGCGACCAGGCGCTGATCCTGCTGACGGCGGAGCCGCTGAACTCGACCATGCACCTCGCCATGCGGGAGGGTGCCCGGCACGCGCTGACCGTCGGCGCCGACGGCATCGCGATCCTCGCCGGCCGGCCGCAGGAGGCCGGGGACGTCCCCGCCGTCCGTGAGGCACGCCGGCGCGGGTACGCCGTCAGCGAGGGGTCGATCCAGGAGGGCGCGATCGGCATCGCCGCCCCCATCCGGGTCTCCGACTGGTCGACGGCGAGCATCGGCGTGGTCCGGCTCGGCCTGCGGCTCGTCGACGAGCAGGTCCCCGAACTGGTGCGGGAGGCCGCCGCGACGGCCGCGACCCGCCTGGTGGGT
>NZ_JBTYMC010000153.1:0-15594 GCF_054880855.1 Streptomyces sp. S6
GACCTCTGTGCAGGGGGTGTGAAGAGGCGGGGAGCCGACCGGGTGAACGCCCTCGGGACGGCCGTCCGTTCACGCCGTGCGGACGGCACGGCCGGGGCGGTCTGGGTGGGTGCGCCGCTGCGGGTGCACCGGCGGTGCGAACGGACGATGTTCGAGCTGAGCAACGATCTCGCGTACGACGGTCTGCTGGTCTACGGGACGGTGGAACGGCCCTTCCCGGGCGGGCGGTTGTGCCACGCGTGCGTGGCGGACGGGCGGGAGGGGTGCCGGGAGTGCGTCTACCCGCTGAGCTGCTGGGTGGACGTGCTGCCGGGCGGGGCGGTGGGGGCGTGGGTGCCCGAGGAGGGGGTCGCGCTGGAGCGGGTCCTGACGCTGCTGCACCGGGAGTGGCGGGTCGGTCTGGACCGGGTGCGGGTCCTCAGTCCGTTCCGGGAGGTGGCCGCCGGGTGTGTGCGGACGGTGAGGGAGATGCGGCTGGAGTCGTCGGTGCCGCCCGGGGTGTCGTACGACGCGTACCGCCGTGAGGTCGCCGGGTTCGTCGCCGGGCGGATCGGCACCGTCCGAGCCCTGCGGGGCGGGGCGGACGACGTCGTCGTCCTGGTCCTCGGCACGCATCCCCGGGACGGGGCCCGCGCTCGGGCCCGGGCCGCCGCGAGTCCCGCCCTCCTCGCCACCGCCGTCAGCCGTGCCCGGCGCCGTCTCTTCGTCGTCGGGCACCAGGAGACGTGGGGTGCGGAACCTTACTTCTCCCTGCTCAGCGGCCTGCCCAGGCACCCCTGGCCGACCGGTGGCAGGGCCGTTGTCAGTGGCGTGCGCTATCAATGAAGTCGTCACGCAGAGTAACGACGACGGGGGATTCACATGGCGACTTCAGAGGACCGCTTCCTCTCCACGACCGGCCTGCGAGCCCGGGGCTGGCCTCCCGACCTCATCGGCACCCTCCTCTCCGGCCCCGACGCGATCCGCGTCAACCACTCCTCCGGCCACGCCCCGCCGATCCGGCTCTACCGCCTCGCCCGGGTCGAGGAGGCGGAACGCGGCGAACTGTTCCGGGCGGCGACGGGAACCGTCCTGCGGCGGTCCCCGGCGGAGCGGACGGCTTCGCGGCGCAGGCGGCGGGAGGTGGTGACACGCAGGGGCCGCACGGCATCGGGCGGGTGCGCCGAGAATTCGGGTGCGGGCGGCCGAACTCCCTCGCAGGATGAGGAGATCACCCCTCACCCCAGGAGCCCGGATGATCCGCCGTGTCACTTCCCCGCACCTCTTCCGCCCGCCGACCTATTCCCACGCGTCGATCGTCGAGGCCGGCACGCGCCTCGCGTTCCTCGCCGGATCGGTGCCCCTCGACGCGGAGGGGAACCTCGTGGGGCCGGGCGACCCGGTCCGGCAGGCCGAGCAGGTGATCGCCAACCTGGAGGAGCAACTCGGCGCGATCGGCAGCGACTTGGCGCATGTCGTGGTGACGGACGTCTACGTGGCGAGCCCCGACTCCACAGCCCTGTCGCAAGTGTGGGCCGCGGTCGAGGCGTCCGGCCTCAGCACCGGCCCGCACTCCTCGACCCTCCTCGGCGTCACCTGCCTCGGCTACCCGGGCCAGTTGGTGGAGATCACGGCGACAGCGGTGGTACCCGGCTGACGGACGTCCGGCACGGCCTGGCGCACCGCGCCCGGTCCGTCGTCCAGACCGTCGTCCGCACCGTCCGCTCCGTCACCCGACTCGTCGTCCGACTGCTGACGTCACCGCACGCCCTCACCCCCACCCCTCCCCCACACCCGCCGCTTGACCAGCGGCTTCTCGTAGCTCCCCGCGCGGCTGGTGTTCAGCCCCAGGGACACCAGCGACTCGGCCAGCTTCACGGCGGCGCCGACCCCGTCGACGACCGGCATGCCGAGTTTCTCGGCGACGACCCGCTGAAGCCCGGTCATGCCCGCGCAGCCGAGGACGAGGACCTCGGCGCCGGCCGTGCGGGCGTGTTCCGCGGCGGCGAGGAAAGCGGCCTCGGTGCGGTCGGGGTCGGTGAGTTCGAGGACACCGAGCCCGGTGGAGACGACGGCGGCGCAGTTGCGGGCGACGCCCGCGAGTTCGAGGCTGTCCTCGATCTGGCCGCGGGTGCGTTCGAGGGTGGTGACGACGCCGTAGCGGCGCCCGAGGAGACAGGCGAGGTGGGCGGCGGCCTCGGTGATGTCGACGACGGGGACGTCGACGAGTTCGCGGACGCCCTCCCGGCCGTGCTCGCCGAACCCGGCCATGACGACGGCGTCGTAGGGAGGCCCGTCGTAGGTGCGCAGGGTGTCCATGACGGCCGCCGCGGAGAGGTGGCTGTCGAGCCAGCCCTCCGCGGACTCCGGCCCCCAGGCCGGGGTGAGACCGGTGACGAGGGTGCCCGGCCCCGCCGCGGCGCGGGCACCTCGTACGATCTCGGCGGTCATCTCCTGCGTGGTGTTGCAGTTGGTGACGACGATCCGCACCCGTCAGACCTCCGCCGGCGTGCGCTCGGTGCGGCAGATCGCGGCGTACAGCCCGGCCGCCAGCGCGGTGCCGATGAACCAGGAGTACGGCGCGACGTCGCTGAAGGTCTTGACGAGCGCGAGGACCGCGGCGACGGCGGCGGAGGGCACGAACGCCCACAGGGCCTTGGGGTTGACGCCGTGGCGGTAGTAGTAGCGGGAGCCGGGGGTCGCGTCGAAGAGTTCGTCCACGTCGACCTTGCCGCGCTTGACCCAGTAGTAGTCGACCATGATCACGCCGAACAGCGGCCCCAGGAAGGCGCCGAGGCCGCCGAGGAAGTAGTTGACGACGGTCGGGTTGGAGAAGAGGTTCCAGGGGGTGACGAGCAGGGCGGCGACCGTGCTGATCATGCCACCGACCTTGAAGCTGATCTTCTGCGGCCAGACGTTGGCGAGGTCGTACGCCGGGGAGACGAAGTTGGCGACGATGTTGACGCCCATGGTGGCGACGGCGAAGGTGAGCGCGCCCACCACCAGCACCCAGGTGTTGCCGACCTTGGCGACCAGTTCCGCCGGGTCCGTGATGGCCTGCCCGTAGACCTCCAGCGAGCCGGCGGTGACGATCACGGAGACGACCACGAAGGCGGTCGAGTTGATCGGCAGCCCCCAGAAGTTGCCGCGCCGGACGGTCTTGTAGTCGGGCGCGAAGCGGGAGAAGTCGCAGAAGTTCAGCATCAGCGTGCCGTAGGTCGCGAGGATCAGGCCGATCGCGCCGAACCACTGCCGCCACTGCTCGCCGGTGGAGACGGGGTGCGGGGTGCTGGTGAGGGAGATCGACCAGCCGGCCTTGGAGAGGATCCACACCGCGAGCGCGATCATCACGAGCCAGATCGCCGGTCCGCAGAAGTCCTGGAACTTGCGGACGGCCTCCATGCCCTGCCGGATGATCAGCGCCTGGACCAGCCACAGCGACACGAAGGAGACCCAGCCGAGCGCGTCGAGGCCGAGGAAGGAGTGGTGCGTCCAGGATTCGAGGCCGGGCCAGGCCGCGAGCAGCATGACGTTGACGGCGACGGAGGCCAGGTAGGTCTGGATGCCGTACCACATGATCGCGATGACGGCCCTGATCAGCGCGGGGATGTTGGCGCCCCAGACGCCGAAGCTGATCCGGCTGACGACGGGGAACGGCACACCGTGCCGCTGGCCGATCTTCCCCATCCAGTTCATGCCGACGTAGATGAGCACGAAGCCGACGAGGAGGGCGGTGAAGACCTGCCAGACGTTCATGCCGAGGACCAGCAGGCCCGCCGCGAACGTGTAGTTGCCGAGGTTGTGGACGTCCGACATCCACATCGCGAAGAGGTCGAAGACCTTCCAGTTGCGCTTCGTGGCGGGCGCGAGGTCTTCGTTGACGAGCCGGGGGTCGGGGGTGAACGCGGGCGCTTCGACGCGGTCGGTGAGGGACAAAGGTGCTCCAGAGGGGAGAACTCGGGGACGCGGAGGGGGAAGTGGGGGCTGTTTTGGTATACCAAAGTGCGGACATGGTCGCGCTGCCGAGCACCTCTGTCGATGTCTCTGCCGTTACGGCTCGGTAAAAGCCCTCTCGGCGTCGGCGAAAATGGCCGCATGGGCTCCACGACGAAGACCACGCCGAAGTCCGAGACCGATGCCGCCTCCGCCGGTGAACCCCTCGGCGCGATCCGTGAACGCGTCCTGGGGACGCTGCGGCGGGACATCATCGCGGGGCGGCTGGCCCCCGGGGACCGACTGGTCGAGCGGGAACTCGCCGAGCGGTTCGGCGTCTCCCGCGTCCCCGTCCGCGAGGCCGTGCGGGCGCTGGTCGCCGAGGGGTTCGTCCACTTCGCCTCCGCGCGCCGGGCCGTCGTCCGCGGGCTCACCCCCGAGGACGTGCGGGAACTCTTCGAGCTGCGCGAAGCGTTGGAGGTGTACGCGGCCGGGCTCGCCGCGTCCCGGGCTACCCCGGAGGGCCTCGCCGAACTCCGCGCACTCCTCGAAGAGGCGGCGACGGCGACGAAGGAGGCCGACGCCGAGGCCGTCACCGACGTCAACACCCGGTTCCACGACCGCGTCCTCGCCATGGCCGGCAACAGCCTCCTCAGCTCCGTCATGGAACCGGTCGACGGCCGCCTGCGCTGGCTCACCCGCCAGAACGAGGACTGGCCCCAACTCCTCACAGAACACCAGGACCTCTACACCGCCATCGCCTCCGGCGACCCGACCGAGGCCCGCTCCCACGCCCTGACCCACGTCCGCACGAACTACCGCTCCACGGTCCGCAGGCTCTTCGGGCCGGAAGGGGAGGGTGGGGTGTAGGGGGCGGGAGCGGGCGACGCACGCGCCCCGTGGAGAGGCAGCGCACCGGGTACCGGACCCCTGCACGAGAAGGTGCCGGGCAGCACAAGTTCACGCGCGTGAAGCACGGGAAGCACAAGAACTGGGGCGGAACCGGCGGCAGGCCGCGAGGGCACACCCGGAAGGGCCGCGCCCGCGAGGGTCACCTCACCTCCCGGTCCTCACTCCCGCCCAAACACCCCACCGCTTCCCCACCCGAGCCTCCCGAACCCTCACACCGGCGCCGCACCCCACCTCCCCGCATACTTGTCCGTCGCCCCCACCAACGCCTCCACCATCTCCGACGGCCCGATCGAATGCCCGACCTCGTCCACGATCGTCAACTCGCTGTCGGGCCAGGCATGGTGGAGGCGCCAGACGACGCCGGTGAGGTTGCCGAGGTCGAGGCTGCCCTGGACGAGGGTGCCGGGGATGCCGGCGAGGAGCGGGGCATCGCGCAGGACGGCGTCGGGATCCATGAAGTGGTCGTTGCCGAAGTAGTGGGTGACCGTGCGGGCGAAGCCCATGCGGAACCTGGGGTCCTCGTACCGTTCGATCGAGCGCGGCGGCGCCGGAAGCATCGCCGTCTCCCAGTCGGTCCAGGCGCGGGCGGCCCGCTCCCGCACCTGGGGGTCGGGGGATTCGAGGAGCCGGTTGTAGGCGGCGGCGAGGTTCCCCTCACGGTCGTCCGCCGGCAGGCCCGCCAGGAACTCCGCGAACGCCTCGGGGAAGATCCGCCCGAGCCCCCGGGTGAGCAGGCCCACCTCCGCGTCGGACCCGGTCGCCACCCCCGTCAGCACCAGCTCCGACACCACCCCGGGACACGTCTGCGCGTACCGCAGCCCGAGCACCGACCCCCACGACACACCCCACACCAGCCACCGCTCGATCCCCAACTCCCGCCGCAGCAGCTCCAGATCGCCGATCAGCCGCTCGGTGGTGTTGACGCTCATGTCGGTGCCGTACTCGCTCGCGTGCGGGGTGGACCGTCCGCAACCCCGCTGGTCCAGCAGGACGATGCGGTAGCGCGCGGGGTCGAACAGGCGCCGGAAGTACGAGCCGCAGCCGCTGCCCGGACCGCCGTGCAGCACCAGCGCCGGTTTCCCGCGCGGGTTTCCGCACGTCTCCCAGTACACGTGGTTGCCGTCCCCCACGTCGAGCATGCCGTGGTCGTACGGTTCGGTCTCCGGATAAAGTCCCATGCCCCGCACGGTAGTTCCCCGCCCCGGCCCTCTCACCTCATTTCAGGCCTGCCGCCCGCGCCGCCGCCCCCAGTACCTCCCGCAGCATCTCCGGCGTCAGCTTCCCCGTGAACGTGTTGCGCTGGCTGACGTGGAAACAGCCGAAGACCTGGACGCCGGCCAGTTCGACGCGTACGCCGTGGCCGAACGCCGGGCGGGGCCGGGGGATCTCCCACCCCGCCGCCTCCAGCGCGGGCCACACCGCCTGCCAGCCGTACGCCCCCAGCACGACCATCGCCCGCAACCCCGGCCGCAACAGCGTGAGTTCCTCCACGAGCCAGTGCCGGCACGCGTCCCGCTCCCCGGGCGTCGGCTTGTTGTCGGGCGGCGCGCAGTGCACCGGTGCGGTGATCCGTACGCCGTGCAGCTCCAGTCCGTCGTCCGCCGACACGGACTCCGCCTGCGAGGCGAGCCCCACGTCGTACAGCGCCCGGTACAGCACGTCCCCCGACCTGTCCCCCGTGAACATCCGCCCCGTCCGGTTCCCCCCGTGCGCGGCCGGCGCGAGCCCCACGATCAGCAACGGCGCGTCCTGCGCGCCGAACCCGGGCACCGGCCGCCCCCAGTACTCCCACTCCGCGAACGCCGCCCGCTTCACCCGGGCGACCTCTTCCCGCCACGCCACCAGCCGGGGGCAGGCCCGGCAGCCGGCGACTCTCAGGTCGAGGGCGGCGAGGGCGGAAGGGGCGGGACCCGGACGGCCGGAAGGTTCCTTCATGCCCTCACCGTAGGGCCGGCGCCCCGGGGCCGCCGGTCGTCCCCGTTCCTCACCGCCGAACCATCCCCACCAGCCCCGCCGCGCTTCCCCGCCGCACCCACGCGATGACGGCCAGCACCGCGAACACGATCACCGGAGTCGCCGCGTTCTCCCCGCCGAAGACGGTCAGCTGGGTGATGAACGCGCCCACCATGAGCGCGGCCAGCGCCGCGGCGGCCGGCGCCTGGAGGACCGGGATCAACAGGGCGACGGCTCCGGCGAGTTCGAGGGCGCCGATGGTGTACATCGCCGGTGCGCCCCAGCCGATCCGGTCGAAGGACTCGACGGCGGCGGGGTGGGCTATGAGCTTGGGGAGGGCACTGGCCACACCGAAGAAGAGCGCGAGGAGAATCTGGACGCCTCTGAGCGCGAGGAGCGCCCGGCGGTGTCGGGGAGCCGGAGCGGACGACGGGGCGGCGGTGACGGGGACAGTGGTCTCGGACATGTGGTTCTCCCTGGTGAACGGTCTCGTGACGGTCTGGTGGGTAGACCGCCGCCGGCCCCGTAACTCATCGCCGTCCCCGCACCTTTGCTCAACCCCCTCAGCCCTCCCCCAGGGAGAACCACCCCTCACCGCCGTACCAGTGCCCCCCGCCCTCCAGATGCTCCACCACCGCCTTCTCCACCACCGTCCGCCGGGGCAGTTCCCCCAGCTCCACCTGGGTCGACCCGAAGACGAACCGGACGGGCGTCATGTCGCTCGGCTCCTCCGATCGCCGTACGTGGAACCGCTCCTGGAAGCGGACGATGTTGGAGTCGGCCGGCAGATACCCCTTCAGTTGCGGATCGAGCAGCCAGGACCCGCAGGTCGCGAGCCGGTACGGCTCCTCGGGATAGTGCAGCGCGAAGAACTCCCGCGCGAGCGCCAGCGACCGGTCGCAGGACTCCGCGCTGAGCGGCCCCATGAAGTCGGGGATGTGCAGCCCGAGGGCGGGCTCGTCGGCGGAGAACCCGGCCGCCGTGACGGACTCACGGAGGACCTCGGGGACCAGACCGCGCTGGAACTGCAACCGCCCCAGCTGGTACAGCTCGCCCCGCAGATGGAGGGAGAGCCACCGCGCGGTCATGATCCCGCCGGTGCCGTGCCAGCGGCGGTGGACGGCGACGCCTCGGCCGATGTCGGCGAGGGTGCGCCGGCTGACGTCGTCGGGAATCCCCCGCTCCTGGTGGTGCGCGCGCACGGAGGGCAGCGCGGCGACGAAGACGTACAGCGGGAACCAGCGGGCCACGGCCCGGGACGCGCCGGGGTAGCGCGGCAGGTCGACCCCGCCGGTGACCGTGCCCATGTCCCGCACCAGCTCGGTGACGGACCGTTCCAGCGCCTGGCGGCTCGCCGGGTCGTCGAGGACCTGGCGGCTCAGCCGGAGGGGTTCCGCGATGTCGTGGTGCGACACCCCGAGGTCGAGCAGCGCCTCGACCAGCCCGTCGGCGTCGGCGAGCACCGACATGCCGTCCCTGAGTTCCACGCGCACACCCCCTGTCGTTCCGGAATACCGGAGCCCTCTGGAGAACGTCTTCTGCGAAGAGTACGTTTCAGGAAGGAGTGATGATCCCGATGCGTACGGGAAGTGAGCCGTCGACCGCGCGCAGTGCGCTACGGATGCGTCTGTGGCTGAGCGTGTGGGGCCTGGCCTGGTCCGTCTTCGGCACGGCCGCGTTCGCCCTGGTGGGCCGCCCCGGCTGGGCCGCCGCCTGCGGTGTGCTGTGGCTGGTGAGCTGCGTCGACTTCACCTTGATCATCCGCCACATCCGCCAGGGCGCGCACTACCAGCCGGGCCGCGACGTCCCCCCGTACCGGCCGCCGGAAGGGTCCTAGCGGCCCGCCGAGGTCCGTTGTCACAGGCGTGTGCCAGAGTCAGGTACATGCTTGAGATCGTGGTGGGGACGGAGAACTGGGAGCGGCACGTCCGGGTGTCCGCCGAGCAGTTGGCCGGGCTGGTCCGGCGCATCGGCGGTGACGGTGACCGGTTCCTGGTGGTCCAGCGCATACCTGACCTGCCTGACGTCTTCGCCCAGGTCTGGCACCGGGCCGGCGGTGACTACACGGTGGAGCACCGCGACGGCGCCGCCGACCGGCACTTCCAGGTGATGACCGACGGGCCCGAGGCCGTCATCACGGCGATCACCGGCTGGGCACGCCAGGAGGCCGGGTGGGACAGCGGCCTGGCCTGGTCGCCGCTGGACATGGGTCCCGTCCAGGAGGTGCCACCGCTCGACCTCGCCGAGGACGAGCGCGAGGAGCTGGAGAACCGCGTCCGCGAGGTGCTGGTCGGCGGCTACGCCTCCCGTGCCGAACTGGCCGAGGTCGCTGAGGAGTACCTGGTCACCAAGGACCGCCGGCCCGTCTCGCGCGAGCAGGCACAAGCCCTGGCCGACCGGTTGTGGCTGGAGCGCGTCGCGGAGCAGGCCGAGTGGCACGGCGAAACCGACCCGGAGCGGCTCACCCGCGCGTTCGCCGCTCTGCGGGAGGCCGGCATCACGGCCCGCGAGAACTTCGCCTGCTGCCGCAACTGCGGCCAGTCCGAGATCGGCGCCGAGGGCGAGCCCGACGCCCGCGGTTACGTCTACTTCCACACCCAGTGCACGGATTCCGCAGCGGCCGGCCACGGACTCATGCTCCTCTACGGCGGCTTCGACAACTCCTCCGAGACCACCTCGGCCATCGGCCACGAGGTCGTGGCCGCCCTCGAAGCGGCCGGCCTCCCCACCGAGTGGGACCGTGACCCCGGCCGGGCCATCACCGTCACCCCACTGACCTGGCACCGCCGCCTCGTCGGCTAGGACCGGCGGGGAAACATGAGCAGCGCCTAGGGCGCGTCGAAGCGGGCCGCCCTCAGATACTCCGGGTTCGGGTCGAGGGCCGCGGCCAGCCGGAAGTGGCGTTTCGCCTGGTCACCGCGGCCCTGGCGCTCGTACGTCCGGGCCAGGGCGAAGTGCGCGAACGCGTTGTCCGGCTCGCGCTCCAGGACGATCGTGAACTCCAGCTCCGCCGGGCGCAGTTGCGCTGCCGCGAAGAAGGCGCGGGCGCGCAGGAGGCGGGCTGCGGTGTTCTCGGGGTGCGCGCCGATGACCCCGTCGAGCAGCTTCACCGCACCCCGCGGGTCCCGCGCGGCGAGCAGTTGCTCCGCGGCGCGGAAGTCGATGACATGCGTCTCCGGAGAACGTCCGGTCGAACCGCTGGTTTCGGGCACGGAAAAGTCCTTCCCTCACTGACCGCGTTCAACGCCCCGATCGGGGTCCGCTATTCCTGCGATTCACCCCGGGCCCGGCGCACCAGCTCCCCCCACACCTCGCGCACCCGGCGCTCCAGTTCCGCCAGCGGTACGTCGTTGTCGATCACGATGTCCGCGATCTCCCGGCGTTTCTCCCGCGTCGCCTGGGCGGCCATCCTCGCGCGCGCGTCCTCCTCGCTCATGCCGCGCAGCCGGACGAGACGGTCGAGCTGCGTCTCGGGGGCGACATCCACGACGATCACCAGGTCGTACAGCCCGGCCAGGCCGTTCTCCGCGAGCAGGGGGACGTCATGGACGACGACGGCGTCCGCCGGCGCCGCCTCCTCCAGCTCACGCGAGCGGGCGCCGACCAGTGGATGGACGATCGAGTTCAGCAGGGCCAGCTTCTCGGGATCGGCGAACACGATCGCCCCCAGCTTCGGCCGGTCCAACGCGCCGTCGCCCCCCAGGACCCCTTCCCCGAACGCCTCCACGACCGCCGCGAGCCCGGCCGTCCCCGGCGCGACGACCTCCCTCGCGATCCGATCCGCGTCGACCAGCACCGCCCCGGCCCCCACCAGCAGCCGCGACACCTCACTCTTACCGGCCCCGATACCTCCGGTCAGCCCCACTGTCAGCATGCCAGAAGCTTAGATCCCACCCCTGACAGTGGCCCCACCCAGCCCCGGCGAGCACCAACGCCCCTTACAGCGGCGGGCCTTCTCTCAGCCCTCCCCTTCCCGCTCGGCCAGGAACTTCTCGAACTCCCGCCCGATTTCGTCCGCGGAAGGAATGTCGACCGGCTCGGCCAGCATGTTCCCCCGGGTCTCCGCCCCGGCGACGGCGTCGTACTGGTGCTCCAGCCCCTCGACCAGCGAGGTCAGTTCCTCGTCGCCTTCGCGGATCTGGCGGTCGATCTCGGTCTGGGTGCGGTGGGCCTCGGTGCGGAGGGTGTGGGCGAGGGCGGGGAGGACGAGGCCGGTGGCGGCGGTGATGGCTTCGAGGACGGTGAGGGAGGCGTCCGGGTAGGCGGAGCGGGCGATGTAGTGGGGGACGTGTGCGGCGACGCCCAGGACGTCGTGGCCGGCCTCCATGAGGCGGTACTCGACGAGCGCCTCGGCGCTGCCGGGGACCTGTGCCTCGTCGAAGGGGCTGCGGTGGCCGGGGACGAGGTCCGTGCGGTTGCCGTGCGGGGTGAGGCCGACCGGGCGGGTGTGCGGGACGCCCATGGGGATGCCGTGGAACGTCACGGAGAGGCGCACGCCGAGCCGCTCGACGATCTGCTGGACGGCCGCGGCGAACCGCTCCCACTCGACGTCCGGCTCGGGCCCGGACAGCAGGAGGAACGGCGCCCCGGTGGCGTCCTGCACGAGGCGGACGTCGATCGAGGGCTCTTCGTACTCCTCCCAGCAGTCGCGCTTGAACGTGAGCAGCGGGCGCCGCGCGCGGTAGTCGACCAGCCGGTCGTGGTCGAAGCGGGCGACGACCTGGTTGGGCAGCCCGTCGAGCAGGCCCTCCACGATCTGGTCACCGGTCTCGCCGGCGTCGATGTATCCGTCGAAGTGGTAGAGCATGACAAGTCCGGCCGACTCCTGGGCCAGCGCCATGTCGACGACGGCCAGCCCCTTCGGCTCCCATGCGTACAAACCCTGCGGATCAAGCACCTGGACCGCTCCTCCTCGTGTTCGTACACCACAACGATCAGGCGGCCACAGGCATTCCCCGTAATCGGCCGGATACGCAAAAAGACTGAGAGGCCGCACCTCGAAAGGTACGGCCCCTCAGTCAACAACTACCGCTCAGCGAGCGCCGGTCGTGCGGTGAGCGTTCAGCTCTGGCCGCCGGCCAGCTTCTCGCGCAGGGCGGCCAGCGCCTCGTCCGAGGCGAGCGCGCCGGACGTGTCCGCGCCCTCGGAGGAGTACGAGCCACCGCCGCCACCGGCGGCCGGAGCCGCACCCGCGGCGTCGCCACCCTCTTCGGCGGCAGCGGCGTCGGCCTCGCGGGACTTGATGACCTGAGCCTGGTGCTGCTCGAAGCGCGTCTGCGCCTCGGCGTACTGGTTCTCCCAGACCTCACGCTGCGCCTCGAAGCCTTCGAGCCAGTCGTTGGTCTCGGGGTCGAAGCCCTCGGGGTAGATGTAGTTGCCCTGGTCGTCGTAGGACGCGGCCATGCCGTACAGGGTCGGGTCGAACTCGACCGAGGCCGGGTCGGCGCCGAAGGACTCGTTGGCCTGCTTGAGGGACAGCGAGATCCGGCGACGCTCCAGGTCGATGTCGATGACCTTGACGAAGATCTCGTCGTTGACCTGGACGACCTGCTCCGGGATCTCCACGTGGCGCTCGGCCAGCTCGGAGATGTGGACCAGACCCTCGATGCCCTCGTCCACGCGGACGAACGCACCGAACGGAACGAGCTTCGTGACCTTACCCGGGACGACCTGACCGATCTGGTGGGTCCGGGCGAACTGCTGCCACGGGTCTTCCTGGGTCGCCTTCAGCGACAGGGAGACGCGCTCGCGGTCCATGTCGACGTCGAGGACCTCGACGGTGACTTCCTGGCCGACCTCGACAACCTCGGAGGGGTGGTCGATGTGCTTCCAGGACAGCTCGGAGACGTGGACCAGACCGTCGACGCCACCCAGGTCCACGAAGGCACCGAAGTTGACGATCGAGGAGACCACACCGGAACGGACCTGACCCTTCTGGAGGGTCGTGAGGAACGTCTGGCGGACCTCGGACTGGGTCTGCTCCAGCCAGGCACGGCGGGACAGGACCACGTTGTTGCGGTTCTTGTCCAGCTCGATGATCTTCGCCTCAAGCTCCTTGCCCACGTAGGGCTGGAGGTCGCGGACGCGGCGCATCTCGACGAGAGAGGCCGGGAGGAAGCCGCGGAGGCCGATGTCGAGGATGAGACCACCCTTGACGACCTCGATGACGGTACCGGTGACGATGCCGTCCTCTTCCTTGATCTTCTCGATGGTGCCCCAGGCGCGCTCGTACTGGGCGCGCTTCTTCGAGAGGATCAGGCGGCCTTCCTTGTCTTCCTTCTGGAGGACAAGGGCTTCGATCTCGTCACCGACGGCGACGACCTCGTTGGGGTCGACGTCGTGCTTGATCGAGAGCTCGCGGCTCGGGATGACACCTTCGGTCTTGTAACCGATGTCGAGCAGGACCTCGTCCCGGTCGACCTTCACGATGACGCCGTCGACGATGTCGCCGTCGTTGAAGTACTTGATCGTCTCGTCGATCGCGGCGAGGAAGGCTTCCTCGTTACCGATGTCGTTGACCGCAACCTGCGGGGTGGTGGCGGTGGTCTCGGTGCTGCTCGTCATGTGGGAAAGGGCTCCGGTTACGGACAGAAAGTCGTAGGTACTGCTACGCCGGGAGCCCGTATCGCTCTGAAGAAGCCGGACAGCCAAGGAGGCGGCACACCGGAAAAACTCCGGCTCCGCCTCGAAAACCGAGGGGACATACGACAGATGCGAGCGCAGCCTGCTACGTCTGAGGTGCGCAGGCCCGCAGCGCAACTTGTAGCATACGGGGGCAGCCGGACGGGGTCAATGCGCGAAGGCGCACACCCGGGGCGGAACGCCGCATACCCGGCACAAGAGCCGTCTCTGAAGGCCACGCAGGCCCGTGAGACCCCTTCCGTGACGGTGCCCGAGAGGCACTCCACTCGAAAATGGGTGACGGAAGAGTACGACGAGGGAGCCGATCATCCAAGAGCCGACAGGGTCCGTCTCGGACCACGACGCCGAATCCGAAGCCACCCGGCGTGCCGCCGGTGTCACGGAGAGCGCCCGCGCCAACCGGGGCTGGTGGGACCGCAACGCGGACGAGTACCAGATCGAGCACGGCACGTTTCTCGGTGACGACCGCTTCGTGTGGGGTCCCGAGGGCCTCGACGAGGTGGAGGCCGAACTCCTGGGCCCCGCCGAGCGGCTGAAGGGCCTCGCGGTCCTGGAGATCGGCGCGGGCGCCGCCCAGTGCTCGCGCTGGCTCGCCGCGCAGGGTGCCCGCCCGGTCGCCCTCGACATCTCCCACCGCCAGCTCCAGCACTCCCTGCGGATCGGCGGCGGCATCCCCCTGGTGTGCGCCGACGCGGGCGTCCTGCCCTTCGCGGACGGCTCCTTCGACCTCGCCTGTTCCGCGTACGGCGCCCTGCCGTTCGTCGCCGACCCGGCGCAAGTACTGCGCGAGGTACGGCGCGTGCTGCGTCCCGGAGGCCGATTCGTCTTCTCGGTGACGCACCCGATCCGCTGGGCCTTCCCCGACGAGCCCGGCCCCGAGGGCCTCACCGTGGCCGCCTCCTACTTCGACCGCACGCCGTACGTCGAGCAGGACGACGACGGCAACGCGGTCTACGTCGAACACCACCGCACCCTCGGCGACCGCGTCCGCGACATCGTCACCTCCGGCTTCCGCCTGGCCGACCTCCACGAACCTGAGTGGCCGGCCTGGAACACGTCGGAGTGGGGCGGCTGGTCGCCCCTGCGCGGCAGCCTGATCCCCGGCACGGCGATCTTCGTCTGCGAACGCGACTGACCGGAACTGAAGGACACGCGCGCGTAGAGGGCGTTTTCCGTCTCCGTACGACACTGGGCACGTGATCCGTTACGACGCCCTCGACGCGCTCCCCGTCCGTGGTGCCCTTCCCGCGCTCGCCGATGCTTTGGAGGGGCCCGGGACGGCCGTTCTCGTGGCGCCGCCCGGGACGGGCAAGACGACGCTGGTGCCACTGGCGCTGGCGGGGCTGCTCGGGGAGGGGCCCGCGCGGAGGGTCGTCGTCGCCGAGCCCCGGCGGATCGCCGCGCGGGCGGCGGCGCGGCGGATGGCGTGGCTGCTCGGCGAGGAGGTCGGGCGCAGCGTCGGGTACACCGTGCGCGGGGAGCGGGTCGTGGGGCGCCACGCGCGCGTGGAGGTCGTCACGACCGGTGTGCTGCTGCAACGGCTCCAGCGGGACCAGGAGTTGTCCGGGGTGGACGTCGTCGTCCTGGACGAGTGCCATGAGCGGCATCTGGACGCGGACACGGCCGCCGCGTTCCTGTGGGACGTCCGGGAGGCGCTGCGGCCGGAGTTGCGGCTGGTGGCGGCCTCTGCGACGACCGATGCGCAAGGGTGGGCGGCGTTGTTGGGCGGGGCGCCCGTGGTCGAGGCGCAGGGGGTGTCGTATCCGGTCGAGACGGTGTGGGTGGCGCCCGCGCGTGCGGTACGGCCGCCGCACGGGACGTGGGTCGATCCGGCGTTGTTGGCGCATGTGGCGTCGGTGGTGCGGCGGGCGTTGGCCGAGCGGTCCGGGGACGTGCTGTGTTTTCTGCCCGGGGTGGGTGAGATCGCGCGGGTGGCCGGGCAGTTGGGCGGGCTCGGGGACGTCGACGTGCTCCAGGTGCACGGGCGCGCGCCGGCCGCCGTGCAGGACGCGGTGCTGATGCCGGGGACGCGGCGCCGGGTCGTCCTCGCGACGGCCGTCGCGGAGTCGTCGCTGACCGTTCCCGGGGTGCGGGTCGTCGTGGACTCCGGGCTCGCGCGGGAGCCTCGCGTCGACCACGCGCGCGGGCTGAGCGCGCTCGCGACCGTGCGGGCCT
>NZ_JBTYMC010000154.1:0-15313 GCF_054880855.1 Streptomyces sp. S6
CACGACGTTCTGCCGGCCGCCCCCCGACCCGATCCCGATCCCGAAACCGCCGTCCGCCTGCTCAGGGCTGCGCGCGTCGTTGTTGTCGGTGAACGCGTTCCCCGCGACCACGGCCGCCGAGCGCAGGCTGGCGCGCGCGCTGCTGCCTCAGGAGGAGGCGACGGCCGCGCGGTGGGCCGCGGCCTCCATGGAGCTGGGCGCGCTGGTGTGCACCGCGAAGAACGAGACCTGTCACCGCTGCCCGATCGCCGCGAGCTGCGCGTGGCGCCTCGCGGGCAAGCCCGAGCACGAGGGGCCGCCGCGCAAGGGGCAGACGTACGCCGGGACGGACCGCCAGGTGCGCGGCAAGCTGCTCGCCGTCCTGCGCGAGGCGCACACGCCCGTGCCGCAGTCCGCGCTCGACCGGGTGTGGCACGAACCGGTGCAGCGCGCGCGTGCGCTGGACGGCCTGGTCTCCGACGGCCTGGTGGAGCCGCTGGCGGGCGGCCTCTACCGCCTGCCGCACAGCTGAACCACTCGATCTGATTCACGGTCACCTCACAGCCGAAGGCCGTCTGTCACGACGAAACCTTCGGCTGTGTCACATCCATCGCCATCTCAAATCGGTACATAGACATACCAAAAGGCCTGTTTCTCGTATCCGATCCATCCGTTGTTACACAACCGACGGACAGCCGCGCGCTCGCCGCAGGCTGCTTCGCACAGTGCCGTGACAACAGCTCCGTAGCTTCTCTTCCATGCCCCGGCGACGCGCCGGAGCGACAGACCACAAACGGGGAACACCGGCACGTAAGTCGGCCGGAACGGGGATCGGAGGCGGTTGGACATGGCGCACAGCGAGGTGCTCGGTTTCGAGGAGTACGTCCGCACGCGACAGGACGCGCTGCTGCGCAGTGCCCGCCGGCTCGTCCCGGACCCCGTGGACGCGCAGGACCTCCTCCAGACGGCGCTGGCGCGCACGTACGGGCGCTGGGAGGGCATCGCGGACAAGCGCCTCGCGGACGCCTACCTGCGCCGGGTCATGATCAACACCCGTACGGAGTGGTGGCGGGCCCGCAAGCTGGAGGAGGTGCCCACCGAGCAGCTCCCGGACGCCTCGGTCGAGGACGCCACCGAACAGCACGCGGACCGCGCCCTGTTGATGGACGCCATGAAGGTGCTCGCTCCGAAGCAGCGCAGTGTCGTGGTCCTGCGACACTGGGAACAGATGTCCACGGAGGAGACGGCCGCGGCCCTCGGCATGTCGGCCGGAACGGTCAAGAGCACGCTGCACCGGGCGCTCGCCCGGCTCCGCGAGGAGCTGGAGGCCCGCGATCTGGACGCACGCGCGCTGGAGCGTGAGGAGCGGGAGCGTTGCGTGGCGGCCTGACCGAGCCGGAGCCTTCTTCGGCCCAGGGGACTTTCGGGGCGGCGATCACGGGTGTGTGCGTGCTCGCCGTCCTCGCCCTGTGCGCGTCCGCCTGCGGCGCGGGCGGCACCGGCGCGCGTGACGAGGGGCCGGCCCACGCGGAGGTCGCCCTCGGCGGGACACCCTCCGCCCAGAGCCAGGACGCGAGCCGGAGCAAGGAGAAGGGCAGCGGCAAGGAGGAGCGCCGCAGCGAGTTCTCCGCTCCGCAGGACCCGAGGAGCGTCGACGCGGTCAGCCTCGTGAAGGCCGACCCCGCGGTCGCCGCCGAGGTCAAGCGCGACCTGAAGCCGTGCGTCGCCGACCAGTACCCGGTCGACGTGGAGTACGGCAACCTCACCGGCGGCGCCGCGACCGACATCGTGGTCAACGTGCTGACGTGCGCCGACGCGGTCGGCGTCGGGTCGTACGTCTACCAGGAGCGCGACGGGCGCTACCAGAACGTCTTCAAGGCCGAGGAACCCCCGGTCTACGCCGAGATAGACCGTGGCTATCTCGTGGTGACGAACCAGGTCTACGCCAAGGACGACGCGGTCTCCGACCCCTCGGGGGAGACCGTGAGCACCTACGCCTGGGACTCCGGCGCGTTCACGAAGAAGACCAGCACGCACACGGAGTACGGGAACACGGACACGGATGCCAGGCCGGCGCCGGACCCGGGTTGAGGCGACGGGGCCCACCCGAAGGACGCGGGCCGATGGCCGGTCGGCGCCGCGGCAAGCGCCGACCGGCCATCCTTTCCGACCTTTCGGCGTCTTGACGACGCCCCGCTGAGCTGCGGAAATCAAGGTCGTCGAAAAAATCTCCGGCAGCGTGAACCGATCGGGCCGCTCGGACCGATGTACGAGTGAAAGCACCGGTGAACGGACCGGACCCGCGGAGCGTCCCCTTTGACGGAAGGCCCCGCGCCCAGCACCGTTCGACCGACAAGTGACCCCCACGAGGACTGAGAGCACCCGGATGGCAGACCAGACACACGTGCTGTTCGTCGAGGACGACGACGTCATCCGCGAGGCCACCCAGCTAGCCCTGGAGCGGGACGGCTTCGCGGTCACCGCCATGCCCGACGGCCTGTCGGGTCTCGACGCGTTCCGGGCGAACCGCCCCGACATCGCCCTGCTGGACGTGATGGTGCCCGGCCTGGACGGCGTGAGCCTGTGCCGGCGCATCCGTGACGAGTCGACCGTCCCGGTGATCATGCTCTCCGCGCGGGCCGACTCCATCGACGTCGTCCTCGGCCTGGAGGCCGGCGCGGACGACTACGTGACCAAACCCTTCGACGGCGCCGTCCTGGTCGCCCGCATCCGCGCGGTCCTGCGCCGCTTCGGGCACGCGGGCGGGGGTGACCGCTCCGAGCCGGACGCCCCCGGCACCGACGGCACGCTGACCTTCGGCGACCTGGAGATCGACACGGAGGGCATGGAGGTCAGAAAAGCGGGCAACCCCGTCGCGCTCACCCCCACGGAGATGCGCCTGCTCCTGGAGTTCTCCTCGGCCCCGGGTACGGTCCTCTCACGCGACAAGCTCCTGGAACGCGTCTGGGACTACGGCTGGGGCGGGGACACCCGCGTCGTGGACGTCCATGTGCAGCGGCTGCGGACCAAGATCGGCCAGGACCGGATCGAGACGGTCCGGGGCTTCGGCTACAAGCTGAAGGCATGAGCGGGGTGGGGGTGTGGGGATGATCGGGAAACAGATGTCGGCGCTCTGGGAGCGCGCGGACATCCGTACGGGCCTTCGGTGGAAGCTGAGCGCGGCGATCGCCCTGGTCGGCGCGCTGATCGCGATCGTGCTGAGCCTGGTCGTGCACAACGCCGCGCGGGTGTCCATGCTGGACAATGCCCGTGACCTGGCGGACGAGCGGGTCAAGATCGCCCAGCGCAACTTCGAGCTGTCGGGCCGCCCGAACTTCCCCGGCGTCAGGATCGACGACCCCGGGCTGCCCCGGGAACTGCGCGACAAGGTCGAGGAGGGGGAGGGCCGCAGGGCGACGTTCGTCGCGGACCGCAGGGGCGGCCCGCCGGACATCTGGGCGGCCGTACCGGTGAAGGGCGGCCGGGTCCTCTCCCTGCACACGGGTTTCACGGACCGCAGCACCGACATCCTCAAGGACCTCGACCAGGCCCTGATCATCGGCTCCATAGCGGTCGTCGTCGGCGGCAGCGCGCTCGGCGTCCTCATCGGCGGCCAGCTCTCGCGCCGGCTGCGCAAGGCGGCGGCAGCGGCGAACCAGGTGGCCAAGGGCGAGACGGACGTCCGGGTGAGGGACGCGATCGGCGGAGTCGTCCGGGACGAGACGGACGACCTCGCGAGCGCGGTCGACGCCATGGCGGACGCGCTCCAGCAGCGGCTGGAGGCGGAGCGCCGGGTGACCGCGGACATCGCGCACGAGCTGCGGACGCCGGTGACGGGTCTGCTGACGGCGGCGGAACTGCTGCCGCCCGGCCGGCCGACGGAGCTGGTGCTGGACCGCGCGAAGGCGATGCGGACGCTGGTGGAGGACGTCCTGGAAGTGGCCCGGCTGGACGGCGCCTCCGAGCGGGCGGAACTCCAGGACATCATGCTGGGCGAGTTCGTCACCCGCCGGGTGGCCGCGAAGGACCCGGCCGTCGAGGTCCGCGTCGTCCACGAATCGGTGGTCACCACCGACCCCCGCCGCCTGGAACGCGTCCTGTTCAACCTCCTCGCCAACGCCGCGCGGCACGGCAAGCCGCCGATCGAGGTCACGGTCGAAGGCCGCGTCATCCGCGTCCGCGACCACGGCCCCGGGTTCCCCGAGTCCCTCCTCGCCGACGGCCCGAGCCGCTTCCGCACCGGCAGCTCCGACCGCTCCGGCCACGGCCACGGCCTCGGCCTCACCATCGCCGCCGGCCAGTCCCGCGTCCTCGGCGCCCGCCTCACCTTCCGCAACGTCCGCCCCCCGTCCGCCCCCGCCCACATCCCCTCCGAAGGCGCGGTCGCCGTCCTCTGGCTCCCCGAACACGCCCCGACGAACACAGGAAGCTATCCGCTGATGCCATGAGGGGCCGAACACCGGACGCAGGAACCAGGGCCGGTGAGCCGTGCCCCCGCCCACCGACCAACGAACAGCACCCGGCGAGAGCCGTTCGGCAGGCGGCAGGCGGGACTATCCGGCCCCGGCGGGTACCGCTCGGCACGCGGCGGACGCCGCCCCTCAGACGACAGACAGCAGACGGACCTAGGGGCGCGGGGAACTGCGCGACCAGCCACAACGGACCCGCACCCGACACACCCCCACCCCTCCCCACACGAAAAAGAGCCCCCCGGCGGCGGACACCACCCGGAGGACCCTCTTTCAGAACCGGCGCCAACAGGCCCCGCTCACACCTCAGCCATAGGCGCCGGCGTCTTCGGCGTCCCCTCCGCCGCCTGCGGCCCAGCCCCCTTCAGCGGAACCTCCTTGACGAAGACGGCCGCGAAGAGCGCCACGAAGGCGATCACGGAACCGAGGAGGAACGCGGAGTGGCTCCCGGCGGAGACGGCGTACTGGTACGCCTCCCGCGCGGCGGCCGGCAGCTTCGCGAGGCTCGCGGCGTCCAGCTGGGCGGACGCCTCGGTCACCTTCGACCCCAGCGCCCCGGCCCGCTCGGCCATGACGTCCTGGACCCGGTGGTTGAACAGCGCCCCCATGATGGCGACACCGAAGGAGGACCCGAGCGTCCGGAAGAGGGTCGCGGAGGAGGACGCGACGCCCATGTCCTTCATCTCGACACTGTTCTGGGCGACGAGCATGGTGATCTGCATCAGACACCCCATGCCGAGCCCGACGACGGCCATGAAGACCCCAGAGGTGAACCGCGAGGTCCCCGTGCCCATCGTGGACAGCAGGTACAGCCCGACGATCATCAGCACACTGCCGACGACCGGGAACACCTTGTAGCGCCCGGTGCTGGTGGTGATCCGCCCGGCGATCATCGAGGTCACCAGCATCGCACCCAGCATCGGCAGCAGCAGCAGCCCGGAGTTGGTCGCGGAAGCCCCCTGCACGGACTGCTGGTACAGCGGCAGGAACAGCGTCGCCCCGAACATGACGAACCCGGTGACGAACCCGATGACCGACATCAGGGTGAAGTTGCGGCTCCGGAAGATGTGCAGCGGAAGAATCGGCTCGGCCGCCTTCTTCTGCCAGAACACGAACCCGACCAGCGCCGCGACCCCGATCCCGGTCAGCTCCATGATCCGCGCCGACGTCCACGCGTACTCCGTACCGCCCCACGTCGTGACGAGGACGATGGAGGTGATGCCGACGGTCAGCAGCGCGGCGCCGAGATAGTCGATCCGCGCCTGCGACCGCTTCTTCGGCAGGTGCAGGACGACGCTGATGAGCCCGAGCGCGACGACGCCCAGCGGCAGGTTGATGTAGAAGGCCCAGCGCCAGCCCCAGTGGTCGGTGATGGTGCCGCCGACGAGGGGCCCGCCGATCATCGCGAGCGCCATGATGCCCGCCATCATGCCCTGGTACTTGCCCCGCTCCCGGGGCGGCACCAGATCCCCGATGATCGCCATCACGCCGACCATCAGACCGCCGGCGCCGAGCCCCTGAACGGCCCGGAATCCGATCAGCTGCCCCATGTCCTGGGCCATACCGCTCAGCGCGGAGCCGATCAGGAAGATGACGATCGAGGTCATGAACGTGGCCTTGCGGCCGTACATGTCGCCGAGCTTGCCCCAGATCGGGGTCGACGCGGCCGTCGCGAGGGTGTACGCCGTCACCACCCACGAGAGGTGTTCGAGACCGCCCAGATCACCGACGATCGTCGGCATGGCCGTGCCCACGATCATGTTGTCGAGCATGGCCAGCATCATCGTGATCATCAACGCCAGCAGGACGACGCGCACGCTCCGAGGCTGCTTGCCCTCCGGCGCCTCCGCCACCGAAGAAGCCTCTGTCACCGAAGAAGCCTCTGTCACCGAAGAAGCCTCCGGCACCTCCGTCCGCTCCGTGCCGTCCCCGTTCACCGGGGTGACACTCTGTGTGTCCGCCATGGTTACCACTCCCCCAGGCCGGCTACTTACTTGCCGACCGGCTAGTTCTGTACACTGGGGAAGGTAGACCCGTAACTAGCCGGGCGTCAAGTAAGTTTTCTCCCAAGGCAACCATCGAGGGCGACCATCGGCTGGCGGGTTTCCGAAGTGGCTCAAGGAGTTGGAAAATGGGCGTCACCATGGACGGCACCAAGCAGCAGCGGCGCGGCAACACCCGCCAGCGCATCCAGGACGTCGCACTCGAACTCTTCGCCGAGCAGGGCTACGAGAAAACGTCGCTCCGCGAGATCGCCGAGCGTCTCGACGTCACCAAAGCGGCCCTCTACTACCACTTCAAGACGAAGGAAGAGATTATCGTCAGCATCTTCGACGATCTGACGAAGCCGATCCAGGAGCTGATCGACTGGGGCGCCGAGCAGCCCCACACCCTGGAGATCAAGCAGGAGATCGTGCGGCGCTACAGCCGCCACCTCGCCGACGCCGCCCCCCTCTTCCGCTTCATGCAGGAGAACCAGGCGACGGTCCGCGAACTCCAGATCGGCGACTCCTTCAAGGACCGCATGCGGGGTATGCGCGACATCCTCACCGACCCCGAGGCCCCCCTCACCGAGCAGGTCCGCAGCGTCAGCGCGCTCTTCACGCTGCACGCCGGCATGTTCCTCCTCCAGGACTTCGAGGGCGCCCCGGAGGCCAAGCGCGAGGCGGTCCTGGAGGTCGCGATCGACCTGGTGACCCAGGCCCACGAGAACGCGAAGCGCTGAGGGCCCCGAGAACACGTCAGACGGTGACGCCCTTGCCCCGGAGGAACACCACCGGGTTCACGGCCGAGCCGTAGTTCGCCGTCGTCCGGATCTCGAAGTGCAGGTGCGGCCCGGTCGAGTTCCCGGTGCTGCCGGACAGCCCGATCCGCTGCCCGGTGGAGACGGCCTGCCCGACCTTGACGTCGATCCGGGACAGGTGCGCGTACTGCGAGTACAGCCCGTTCGCGTGCTTGATCACGATCGCGTTGCCGTACGCGGCCCCGTCACCGGCCCCACCGGGCCCGGCCTTGACGACGGTCCCGCCGTGCGCCGCGACGACGACGGTCCCGGTCGGCACCGCGAAGTCCTGCCCGCTGTGCTTGGCGGACCACAGGTTCCCGGCCTGCGCGAAGCTCGCGGTGAGGGTGTACGACCGCACGGGGTCGACCCAGGAGGGCGCGGACGCGGCGGACGCCACCCCGGCGCCACCCAGTACGGCCGCGGCACCGACGGCGGCGGCGCCGACGGCCACGCGGGTGCGGAGCGAGGACGTACGGGCAGAGCGGGGGAAGACGCGCGGGGACATCGATACCTCGGGAGGTCGGGGACAGAAAAGCCACCCGGCGCGAACCCGGCCGGGTGGACCATCCCTTGGTAACCCGGGCCTCCCCGGAGCCCCAAACGTGTGACGTACGACAAGACCTAGTAGTTCACCGCAAAACCTCATGATCCGGGCAGATGCCCCGCTCGGGACCCTCACTATCCGCCCTAGTAAGTGACGCGCGCCCTATGCGGCACATCACCGGCCCGCCACCTCGCACTGTGACCCCGATCACGATCGCCGCACGGGGTCTGTGACGCGCCTCTCAGTGCCCACTACCGTCCAGTAACCCGCTGGTTCCCCCCAAGCCACTCCCACCCACGAGCATGCCCACGACATGGCAGCGCAAGGACGCGAGAGGACCCCACACATGACCAGAGGCACCTGGACGCGCCGCATCGGCCTCACCGTCGTCGCGGCCACCGCCGTGACGGCCCTCGCCGTCCCGGCCTCCGCCCAGGCCGCTACGGCCACCGGCACCTCCACCGTCGCGGCGGCAGCCGCCGCGGACGTCGACCACGCGGCCTGGCAGCAGGACTGCCAGGCCGTGATGGACCAGGCACTGCCCTACCTGAAGAACCGCATCGCCGCCACGAAGCCCGGCGAGAAGCAGGCGATCGTCCTCGACATCGACAACACCACGCTGGAGACCGACTTCGGCTTCAGCTACCCGCAGCCCGCCAACAAGCCGGTCCTGAACGTCGCCAAGTACGCCCAGGAGCACGGCGTCTTCCTGTTCTTCGTCACCGCCCGGCCGGGCATCATCAAGTCCTTCACCGACTACAACCTCAAGAACGTCGGCTACCAGGTCTCCGGCCTCTACGTCCGAGGCTTCCTCGACCTCTTCAAGGACGTCGCCGCCTACAAGACCGCCCAGCGCGTCGACATCGAGAACAAGGGCTTCACGATCATCGCCAACATCGGCAACAGCGCCACCGACCTGTCGGGCGGCCACGCCGAGAAGACGTTCAAGCTTCCGGACTACGACGGCCAGCTCTCGTAGTATCCGGACAGCCGGAAGGGGGCCGGTGCCCGAAAGCACCGGCCCCCTTCCGTACTGCCGAGGCTTACGCCTCCTTGCTCAGGTTCGGCCCGTCGCCGCCGACCGCCTGCTCGATCGGCGGGACGTCGGGCAGCGCCGACTTCTCCTCGCCGCGGAAGGTGAAGGTGGCGTTGTCGCCCTCGCCCTCCGTGTCGACGACCACGATGTGACCGGGGCGCAGCTCACCGAAGAGGATCTTCTCGGAGAGCGTGTCCTCGATCTCCCGCTGGATGGTCCGGCGCAGCGGCCGGGCGCCCAGGACGGGGTCGTAGCCCTTCTTGGACAGCAGCTCCTTCGCGGACTGGGAGAGCTCGATGCCCATGTCCCGGTCCTTGAGGCGCTCGTCCACCTTGCCGATCATCAGGTCGACGATGGCGAGGATGTCCTCCTGCGTGAGCTGCGGGAAGACGACGACGTCGTCGACGCGGTTGAGGAACTCGGGGCGGAAGTGCTGCTTGAGCTCGTCCGACACCTTGTTCTTCATGCGCTCGTAGTTGGTCTTCGTGTCGCCGGAGGCGGCGAAGCCCAGGTTGAAGCCCTTGGAGATGTCCCGGGTGCCGAGGTTGGTCGTCATGATGATGACCGTGTTCTTGAAGTCCACGACCCGGCCCTGGGAGTCGGTCAGCCGACCGTCCTCCAGGATCTGCAGCAGCGAGTTGAAGATGTCCGGGTGGGCCTTCTCGACCTCGTCGAAGAGGACGACGGAGAACGGCTTGCGGCGCACCTTCTCGGTGAGCTGGCCGCCCTCCTCGTACCCGACGTAGCCGGGGGGCGAGCCGAAGAGCCGCGAGACGGTGTGCTTCTCGCTGAACTCCGACATGTCGAGGGAGATCAGCGCGTCCTCGTCGCCGAAGAGGAACTCGGCGAGCGCCTTGGACAGCTCGGTCTTACCGACACCGGACGGACCGGCGAAGATGAACGAACCACCCGGACGCTTCGGGTCCTTGAGGCCGGCGCGCGTACGGCGGATCGCCTTCGAGAGCGCCTTGACGGCGTCCTTCTGGCCGATGACCCGCCTGTGCAGCTCGTCCTCCATGCGCAGCAGACGCGAGGACTCCTCCTCGGTCAGCTTGAAGACCGGGATGCCGGTGGCGGTCGCGAGGACCTCGGCGATCAGCTCGCCGTCGACCTCGGCGACGACGTCCATGTCGCCGGCCTTCCACTCCTTCTCCCGCTTGGCCTTCGCGGCGAGGAGCTGCTTCTCCTTGTCGCGCAGGGAGGCGGCCTTCTCGAAGTCCTGCGAGTCGATCGCGGACTCCTTGTCGCGGCGGACACCGGCGATCTTCTCGTCGAACTCGCGCAGGTCCGGCGGCGCGGTCATCCGGCGGATGCGCATCCGGGAGCCGGCCTCGTCGATCAGGTCGATCGCCTTGTCCGGGAGGAAGCGGTCCGAGATGTACCGGTCGGCCAGGGTCGCGGCCTGGACCAGCGCCTCGTCCGTGATGGAGACGCGGTGGTGGGCCTCGTACCGGTCGCGCAGACCCTTGAGGATCTCGATGGTGTGCGGCAGCGAGGGCTCGGCGACCTGGATGGGCTGGAAGCGGCGCTCCAGCGCGGCGTCCTTCTCCAGGTGCTTGCGGTACTCGTCGAGCGTGGTGGCGCCGATGGTCTGGAGCTCACCGCGCGCCAGCATCGGCTTGAGGATCGAGGCGGCGTCGATCGCGCCCTCGGCGGCACCCGCACCGACCAGCGTGTGCAGCTCGTCGATGAACAGGATGATGTCGCCGCGGGTGCGGATCTCCTTGAGCACCTTCTTCAGGCGCTCCTCGAAGTCACCGCGGTAGCGGGAGCCGGCGACCAGGGCACCGAGGTCGAGGGTGTAGAGGTGCTTGTCCTTGAGGGTCTCGGGCACCTCGCCCTTGACGATGGCCTGGGCGAGGCCCTCGACGACGGCGGTCTTGCCGACGCCGGGCTCACCGATGAGGACCGGGTTGTTCTTGGTGCGGCGGGACAGCACCTGCATGACCCGCTCGATCTCCTTCTCGCGCCCGATGACCGGGTCGAGCTTGGACTCACGAGCGGCCTGGGTGAGGTTCCGGCCGAACTGGTCGAGGACGAGCGAGGTCGAGGGCGTGCCCTCGGCGGGGCCGCCGGCGGTGGCGGTCTCCTTGCTCTGCTGGTAGCCGGAGAGCAACTGGATGACCTGCTGCCGGACCCGGTTGAGGTCTGCGCCCAGCTTGACGAGGACCTGGGCGGCGACGCCCTCGCCCTCGCGGATCAGGCCGAGCAGGATGTGCTCCGTGCCGATGTAGTTGTGGCCCAGCTGAAGGGCCTCGCGGAGCGACAGCTCCAGGACCTTCTTGGCACGGGGGGTGAAGGGGATGTGCCCGGACGGGGCCTGCTGGCCCTGGCCGATGATCTCCTCCACCTGCTGACGGACCGCCTCAAGCGAAATGCCGAGGCTCTCCAGGGCCTTTGCGGCGACACCCTCACCCTCGTGGATCAGGCCCAGGAGGATGTGCTCGGTGCCGATGTAGTTGTGGTTGAGCATCCGGGCTTCTTCCTGAGCCAGGACGACAACCCGCCGCGCGCGGTCGGTGAACCTCTCGAACATCGTTAATCGCTCCTCAGAGCGGTCAGGCAATGAGGGGACGCTCCCCTCGCTGTCCTTCCGCAGCTTAGTCCCGCAAGCGGGGACCGCTCATTCCAACTGCCGACACCGTCCGGATCACCTCCGCGGGACCGGAGATCTGGCACGATCTCCCGACCCCGAACGCCGACATCTGCTCCAACCTGATGGTGCGAGACGATGTTCCCGCAGGCCAGGCAGTTACCCCGGTCGCCGGTACGCCGATGGCGAACGCGGGACGGCCTTTCCTGCGCGTCGCCCCCTCCCACTAGGGATGTCTTACCCGTCGACACTGACAGTCCATGCCGTACGCACCGGTTCCCTCCGCTACGGGCGAACAACCTTGCGCCGCTCCGCATGGCCCCACACCCCCGTTCCGGCACGCTGTGCGGCCGTCGGCGCACCCAGCGTAACTCTCGGCCTCTTCGCGCGGTTGCACTCGGCATGGCTGGCTCGCACCCCCCACTCGGCCCCACGCCCACCGCCGCCGGCACGGCGCCTTCGGACCCCACCGCCGCCTCCGCCACGGTCCCCTCCCCTCGCCGTCCGCCGCATCCCCGCGGCTCGGTCCGCGGTTGGTACGAGAACGAGCTGGGCTGGGCGACAGTGCCCGGATCACCGGTACGACTTTTCACCGGCCGGCACTTCGACGTCCTGGACGTCCCCGCCGCAGCGGGCCTGGCGGCGCTCGGACGGCTCGCGACGGCGGCGCCGGTCGCGGTGCGCGGGGACCGGATGCGGTTCCTCGTCGCGGCGGGCGGTGCGGAGGAACTGCCGGGAGTCCTGCGGTGGCTGGAGTGGGGCGCGGTGCCGCTGGACCTGACGGCGATCGGCGTGGGCGGGAGCATCACCGCCCCGCTGCCGCCGGGGGCGGTGCGCCGGGGAACCGCACAGGGGGCCGCCCTGTGGCTGCGGCCCCCCGTTCCGGGTCGCGAGGAGTCCTCGCTGCCGACGGTGTCGGCTCCTGGGGGCGACAAAGGCGCCCCCGACCTCGTGCGGCTCGTGGACACACTGGCGACCGAAGTGCACCGTGCCCGCCTGCGGAGCGCGTGCGCTCAGCCGTTGGCCTTCTCGTACTCCTCGCGAATGGTCGCCGGAACACGGCCGCGGTCGTTCACCTCGTAACCGTTCTCCTTCGCCCAGGCGCGGATCTGCGCGGTGTCCTGGTTGCCGCCCGCCGCGGCACGCGCCTTTCCGCGCCCGCCGGAGGCGCGGCCACCGGTGCGCCGGCCGCCCTTCACATAGGCGTCGAGAAGGCCGCGCAGCTTGTCCGCATTGGCCGTCGTGAGATCGATCTCGTAGGTCTTGCCGTCCAGCGCGAACGTCACGGTCTCGTCCGCCTCGCCGCCGTCGAGGTCGTCGACAAGAAGGACCTGAACCTTCTGTGCCACCGGTATTCCTTTCATCGATAACGTGAGGGCTGGGGGTCTGCGGCGTCCGCCGTTTCACCGCCCCTAGTTATATGCACTACGCAGTACGTCGGAAAGCAAACCGCTTTTGCTGGGAAAACACAAACCCCTGGGAGAGACCGGCCCTCCGCCCCGACCGGAAACGTGCGCGTTTCGGACATAGACCCCCTGGGCAAGGTCGATCACAGATGCAGAAGCATCCGAGTGTTGCCCAAGGTGTTCGGTTTCACTCGTTCGAGTCCGAGGAACTCGGCGACGCCCTCGTCATAGGAACGCAGCAGCTCCGCGTAGACATCGGTGTCCACCGGCGTCTCGCCGATCTCCACGAAGCCGTGCTTGCCGAAGAAGTCCACTTCGAAGGTCAGACAGAAAACCCGGCGAACACCGAGCCAACGCGCCGTGTGCAGCAACTTCTCCAGCAACTGATGCCCGACACCGGAGCCCTTCAGGCCCGCCTTGACCGCGAGAGTACGAACTTCCGCGAGGTCTTCCCACATGACGTGCAGTGCGCCGCAGCCGACGACCTCGGCGTTGTCGTCCCGTTCCGCGACCCAGAACTCCTGGATGTCCTCGTAAAGCGTCACCGTCGCTTTGTCGAGAAGGATGCGCCCGCGCGCGTAGTCGTCGAGGAGTCGGCGTACGGCGGGGACGTCGCCCGTACGCGCGCGGCGGACGGTGATGGCGTGGGCGGGGGGCCTGTGCGCTGGCATGAGCCGGACGTTATCGCCCGGCGTCCCCGGGCGCCGCGCCGGGGCTCTGTGCTGGCGTTTCCGGGCCCTGGACGATCCGCACCGCGTCCCGCAGCGCCTCCCGCTGCTCCTCGCTCATCATCCCGAAGAAGGCGACGAGAGCGGCGGCGGGATTGTCGCTCTGGCTCCAGGCGTCGTTCATGAGGGCGGCGGAGTACGCCGCGCGCGTGGAGACCGCCTCATATCGATAGGCCCGGCCTTCCGACTCGCGTCGCACCCAGCCCTTCTGATGGAGATTGTCCAAAACGGTCATCACCGTGGTGTAGGCGATGGACCGTTCCTGCCGAAGGTCTTCGAGCACTTCCCGAACGGTCACCGGGCGGTTCCACTTCCACACCCGCGTCATGACCGCGTCTTCGAGTTCTCCCAATGGGCGAGGCACGCTCAGCACAATAGTGGGAGATCTCCCCATTCACCTGCCGAACCTGAACTTTTCTCCATGAACCGGAACAAATAGGACGCCCGGCTCAGCTCTCGGGACGATCGGAACCGCCCTGCCGGGCCGCCTCCGTCTGCGCGAGCACCGCGTCGACGGCCGCGTCCTCCTTGGCCTTGTTGGCTCCACCCTGGGTCTTCACGATCACGCGGACCAGGGCGATGAAGAGCACCGCCATGACGATGGGGGGCACGAGCGCGGAGACGTAGTCCATGCGTCCAGGGTAGCCACGGAGGGAACGGACATCCGGGCGGGGTCGGGAAGCGGAGGGACCCCTGGCCGGGGCGTCCCGCTCGACGGATCGGCAGATCCCGGGGTGCTATTCCGGAGCTTTTGAAAACTCCGGCCCCCGCTTACCCCTTCCGGGTATCCTCACCGCCCCGGACTCCCCCGAAGTTGTCCTCGGCGGGAATCCGCCCCCGTCACCCGGCGTGCACCGCACGATCCTCTCTGTGTTCTCCGAGTGCCCGACGATCACCCGCGCACTGCGTCCGACCAGGGAATCCACGACCGGCGTGCCCGGGAAATGCAGGCGCCGAGGGACCGGAACCCGTAAATCCGAGGTCCCGAAATCCTGGTGTCCGATGATTCCGAGCCACGAAGAAGCCGGACCGGGGAAACCCTCGACGCCCGAAACGCGGCCCGGTTGCGAACAACAGCCGCGCCGGGCGACTCCGCGCGCGCCGTCCGGCCAATTCCCTCCGCGAACCCCGGCCGCCACGATCAGTGAGCGTTCGATGACAACACCGGCCCACGCTTCTCCCCGAATCCCGGGGAGCCCGGCGAGACGTCTCATTGCCGGGCGCCTTCGCCGCCCCCTATAGGCCGGCTCGAAGGGCACTCGGCGGCTCGGCGAAACGCCCCCATAGACGCTTCGAGGAACGAAACGCGTTCCGTAGGGCGCCCCGATCAGCCGAAAGGAGTATGCGGGGCGCCGCGGGGCGCCCCGCATCCGCGGGACGGGGAATTCCCGGGACCGGTCCGGGCACCCGGCTTCTCCGACGGGGCGCGGAGCCGTACACCGGGATTTCCGCACCCTCACCGGGCCGCGAACGGCCTCATGGGGCCGGCGGGGCGGATGGGCCGGGCGGAACGGAGCCGGGTTCGGCAATGCCGGGCGAGGTGAAGTGGAGCGGGGTGAAGTGGGACGGGGCGGGGAATTCCTCGCCCCGGGGATTCATCCCGCCGCGAGCCGTTCCTCGGGGTCGGCGGGGGGTGGGGGCGGGGTCGGCTTGCGGCGCGGGCCCTCGCGACAGCTGGCAGGACCACTTCGCGGACCTGGACGCAGCCGTGGCGGCTTCGGGGCTGGGTGACGTGCAGTTCGTCGCGCCGTTCATCCCCACGGTGCCAGGAAC
>NZ_JBTYMC010000155.1:0-15300 GCF_054880855.1 Streptomyces sp. S6
CCCCGTGCGGACACCCGCCGCACGTGCACCCGCCCGCGTGCCTGCCCCCGGAGCCCCCGGCGCCCACGCCTGCCACCTGCCCCGCCTCCCGCACCGCCACGCCCGACGACCGCCTTCCCGCGACCAGACAACTCCCGTGCGACGAAAGCGAATTGTGCCCTACAGGGACCCATGTGCGCCGACCGGCCCAAGGGGCGACATGAACCGACACCGAAGCGGCCGGCACAACCGTCCCGAACCACCGCGAAACACACACAAAGAGAGCCCACCCGATCCCAACCACACACCCCGCACCCCCTGTTGACCCCCCTGGGACAATTCCCCTATGGCCGAGATCATCCAGCGCGACGGGACCTGGGCCTTCGACGGGACGACGGTGAGGATCACCCCGGGCCTGCACCGCAGCGTCCCGCTGTTCCGGCAGACGTACGGGGAGGTCGCGGTCCCGCTGGAGGCGGTCGCCGGCGTCGTCTACGAACCGGAGCGCAGGCGGGGCAGGTTGCGCATCCGGCTGCGCGAGGGCGCCGACCCGCTGCTCCAGGCGACCGGCGGCCGGCTCCCCGACCCGGCCGACCCCTACCGTCTGACGGTCGATCAGGACGACACGGGAACCGCCGAGTTCATCGCCGAGGAGATCCGCAACGCCCTGCTCCTCGATCAGATCCCGCAGCACCCGACGGGGACGTACCTCCTGCCCGGTCCGCCGGTCCCGGTCTCGGTCCGCTCCTCGGACGGCACGGTCTCCTTCGACGGCAGCCGCATCCGTATCGACTGGGCGGACACCTCGGACCGGGTGAAGCGCGCGACGGGCCCGAGGGTGATCGCCGTCGGGGACGTACTGCGGGTCGAGTGGATGCCTAACTCCGGTCACGACGACGGGTTCTTGAGGTTCGTCACCCGTGACACCGTCTTCTCGAAACTCCCGCCGGAGAAAGACCCCTACACCCTGGACCTGTGGGGCAACACCCGCCGGGACCTGCTGACGGCGCTCGTCGCGACGGCCGTCACCGCCCGCACCCCGCACCCGTCCACCCGCCCGCACCGCGAGCAACTCCCCGCCCCGCCCGTCCAGTCGGCTGACCATCACGACGTACTTCTGCGCAGACTGCGGGAGTTGGGTGAACTGCACCGCGCGGGGGTGCTCACGGACGAGGAGTTCGCGAGGACGAAGTCGGTGATCCTCAGGGGCTTTTAAAAGAACACCTAGCCCAGCAGATCCGGCTCACTCCTGCTGATGTCCTGCCACAGCGGCTGATAATTGATCCACGCCACCAGATCACCCCCCGCCTGCTCCCGCGTGGCAGCCGCCTGCCGCCGATCCACCAGCACCGGCCGCCCCGCCGCCCGCGCGGTCAACTGCACCTGGCTGGACCGCTCCATGGAGAGAAACCACCACGCGGCGGCGTCCACGGAATCCCCCACGGTCAACAACCCGTGATTACGCAGCACAAGCGCTTTCCGCGAGCCCAGCGCGGCGGCGATCCGCCGCCCCTCCTCCGCGTCGACACTCACCCCGGTGTACGCGTCGTACAGCGCGTGGTCCTCGAAGAACGCGCAGCTCTCCTGCGTGATCGGATCGAGCAGCTCCCCCAGCGCGGCGAGCGCCCGCCCGTACACGGAGTGACAGTGCGCGACGGCGACGACGTCCGGCCGCGCCGCGTGCACCTGCGCGTGCACGGTGAAGGCGGCCTGGTTGACGTGGTGACTCCCCTGGACGACCTGCCCCTCGGAGTTCGCCAGCACCAGATCGCTCACGGTGACGTGCCGGAACGGCATCCCGAACGGGTTCACCCAGAAACAGTCGCTGAACTCCGGGTCCCGCGCGGTGATGTGCCCCGACACCCCGTCCTCGAACCCGAGCCTCCCGAAGATCCGGACGGCTCCGGCGAGCCGTTCCTTTCTGTGGCGCCGCTCGTCCTCCAGCGACTCGTGCATCGGCGGCATGGCGAACCGGAGTTGGTCGGTGGGCAGGGGGGAAGGCGGTGTGGGCCCGGACATCGGTCCTCCAGCAAGGGGCTTCTCTACAGAGCCGGAAGTTACCGTCGGTCAGCACAGAAAGGCAGGGTCGTTATGCAAAGATGACGATTCCCGTCACGAAAAAACGAGCCGTTCAACGGAAACACGCCGTTCAACCGACAGAAGATGTCGGGATTCGGCACGAGACTCGACCTCATGACGACGAACTGGTCCGCATTCCGCACCGCCGAACCCGCCCTCGCGACGACCGTCGAGGAGAGGTTCGCCCAGCACACCCACCATGTCCTCGCGACCCTCCGCAAAGACGGCTCCCCACGCACCAGCGGTATCGAAGTCCGCTTCCACGACGGTGAGTTGTGGCTCGGCATGATGCCGGGCTCCCTCAAGTCCCGTGACCTGAGCCGCGATCCGCGTTTCGCCCTCCAGGCCAACCCCGGCGAAGGCACCGGCATGGGCGGGGGCGACGTCCGAATCTCCGGGCGGGCACTGGAGGTCGGCGACGGCCCGCTGAAGGCGTCGTACGTGAAAGAGGTGGAACCGCCGGAGCCGTTCCACCTCTTCCGCGCCGAACTGACCGAGGTGACAAGGACGTTCGTCGAGGACGAGGCCTACCTGGTCATGGAGTTCTGGCAGCCGGGACAAGCCCTGCGCACGATCAAACGCGCGTGACTACTCCCACTCGATGGTGCCCGGTGGCGGTTCACCTCCGCGTCAGCAGAGAGCCGGGCGCGATCAAGCTCACTCCCACTCGATCGTCCCCGGGGGCTTGGAAGTAACGTCCAGCACAACCCGGTTGACGTCCCGCACCTCGTTCGTGATCCGCGTCGAGATCCGCGCCAGCACCTCGTACGGCAGCCGCGACCAGTCGGCCGTCATCGCGTCCTCGGAGGACACGGGGCGCAGGACGATCGGGTGGCCGTAGGTGCGGCCGTCGCCCTGGACGCCGACGGAGCGGACGTCCGCGAGCAGGACCACCGGACACTGCCAGATCTCACGGTCGAGACCGGCGGCCGTCAGCTCCTCGCGGGCGATCGCGTCGGCCTCGCGCAGCAGGTCGAGGCGGTCCTTGGTGACCTCGCCGACGATGCGGATGCCGAGGCCGGGGCCGGGGAACGGCTGGCGCTGGACGATCTCCTCGGGGAGGCCCAACTCCTGGCCGACCATGCGGACTTCGTCCTTGAACAGCTTGCGCAGCGGTTCGATCAGCTTGAACTCCAGGTCCTCCGGGAGCCCGCCGACGTTGTGGTGGGACTTGATGTTCGCGGTGCCGGTGCCGCCACCGGACTCGACCACGTCCGGGTAGAGCGTGCCCTGCACGAGGAACTCCACCGCCGGGCCCTCGTCCGCGATGATGTCGGCCTGGGCCTGCTCGAAGACGCGGATGAACTCGCGGCCGATGATCTTCCGCTTCTCCTCGGGGTCGGAGACCCCCTTGAGCGCGTCCAGGAACCGCTGCTCGGCGTCGACGACGACCAGCTTGGCGCCGGTCGCGGCCACGAACTCCTTCTCGACCTGCTCGGTCTCGCCCTTGCGCATCAGGCCGTGGTCGACGTAGACGCAGGTCAGCTGGGAGCCGATGGCGCGGACGACGAGGGCCGCGGCGACCGCGGAGTCGACGCCGCCGGAAAGACCGCAGATGGCGCGCTTGTCGCCGACGAGCTCACGGATCGCCGTGACCTGCTCCTCGATGACATTGCCAGTGGTCCAGTCCGGCTTGAGGCCCGCACCCCGGTACAGGAAGTGCTCCAGGACCTGCTGGCCGTGCGTGGAGTGCATGACCTCGGGGTGGTACTGGACGCCGTAGAGCTTCTTCTCGTCGTTCTCGAAGGCGGCGACGGGGACGACGTCGGTGGACGCGGTCACCACGAACCCCTCCGGCGCCGCCGAGCACGCGTCGCCGTGCGACATCCACACGGCCTGCTCGGCCGGGGTGCCCTCGAAGAGGGTGGACGACACCTTCGAGACGTGCAGGTCGGTACGGCCGTACTCGCGCGCGCCGGTGTTGTCGACCGTCCCGCCGAGGGCGCTCGCCATCAGCTGGAAGCCGTAGCACATGCCGAACACGGGGACGCCGGCCTCGAAGAGCGCGGCGTCGAGCTGTGGGGCGCCCTCCTCGTACACGGACGACGGTCCGCCGGACAGGATGATCGCCGCCGGGTTCTTCGCGAGCATCTCCGCGACCGGCATGGTGCTCGGCACGATCTCGCTGTACACCCTGGCCTCGCGGACCCTACGGGCGATGAGCTGGGCATACTGCGCGCCGAAGTCGACGACCAGAACGGTGTCGGGGGCGGCTGGGGTCGCTGATGACACGGGGGCCTTCCGGCGGTGGGGCAGGGTGTGTACGGCCGATTCTAGCCGGGGCGGCCGGGGAGGGGCCGGGGTGTCCGAGGAGGCCGGGGGCGGGCAGGGCCGGAGGGCCCCGGAGAGAAGCCGCAGGCGGACCGGGTACGAAGGGACCGGACCTCCTCAACCACCCCGGTACCCCTTCGCCCCTGGCCGTCGGCAGACCCGGGCGCCAAGGGCCGGAGAAGAGCGGGACCGGCCAAGGGTGGGGCCCGTGGCATACTGGCCGCATGTTCACGCCCACGACCTTCCTCTTTACCTATGGCACCCGGCCCACCGGCTGCCATGGTCGTGTCGCATGAGCTGAAGCGACTTCCCAGGCGCCCCGGGCCGACAAGGCCCGGGGCGCCTGTCGTTTCTCCGGGTCCTGCCGTTCCGGGGCGCACCGAGATTCCAAGGAGCCCCGTATGACCGCCCTCGACACCACCGGCGCGAAGACCGCCGAGGCCGCCGGCATCATCGCCGGCGCGCGCGATCGCATCGACGCCCTCGACGACCGGATCATCGGCCTGATCCAGGAACGCGTCGCCGTCTCCGCCGTCGTCCAGGACGCCCGCATCGCCTCCGGCGGCCGGCGCGTGAACCTCTCCCGCGAGATGGAGATCCTCGCCCACTACAGCGAGGCGCTCGGCAAGCCGGGGACGGCGCTGGCGATGACGTTGCTCGAACTGTGCCGGGGCCGCATCTGAGGCGGGCCGACGTCGCATCTCGCGTTCCTCGCAGATGAGTTCGGGCCCTCCCTCACCCGTACGGCGCGTGACCGGCCCCGGCGGCCGTCGTTGGTACCGGTGTCCGTGCCAGCCAGGCGCGGGCCCGGAAGAACCACGCGTGGCTCGTTGGAGCGATGAGACGTACGGATCGTGCCGTGCGTCGTGGGACCTCGCTCCAGAGTGATGACCGGACGGCAGGGGACAGCAGCCCGGTCATCCAAGAGAAACGGTCGGCCTCGGGGACGCCCGAGGCCGACCGGCGGAAAACTGCAAAAATCTATGAGGGCCGGGTCAAACGGTTGCGGCAACCGCGTTCATCCAGCACGATGCGTACAAGCTCCACGTCCCCCCACGAAACACCGCAACGCCGTGCACGGCGAGGCGGTAGAACCGGAACGTCGACTGCCAAAGGTCCAGACCAGTGCAGATCGGCGGCGGACGGGCCGGCCCACGCACCACCCACACGGCGCACCCCCCGGCGCCGTTCCCGGGAGGCACCGGCGCTGCCCTGACGCCGGTGCTGACGAAGAAGGGCCCCGCGGCTCCGTCCCGCGGGGCCCTTCCCCTTTTCCTCACACCCTCGACACCGTCCCGCAGGGCTCGTCCTGCGACCCCTTGCCGATCTCCTTGCTCCGGTCGTACGGATCCTCCTCCGGCCCCGACGGCGTCGGCCCGGACTGCAGGTCCGAATTGAACTCGGGATGGAACCACCCGTCGTTCACATCACAAGCGCTGTTGCCGCTCGACATGTTGTAGCGGGAGAGGAAGAGCGTCCCCGGGGTCACCTTGTAGCGCGCGGGATCGGACAGTTCGACGTCCAGGACACGGCGGACGATCGTCCGGGTGGCCTCGGCGTTCCCGTCGGCCTTCGGGGTGCTCGCGCGGACGACGGGATAGACGAAGGTGTAGTCGGCGTGGGCGACGACGGTGCCCTCCTCCCCGGCGGCGAAGGTCATGCGCCCGCGCGTCTTGACGACGTTCCCGGCGAGCCGGATCTCGGCGGGGTCGAAGCGGCTGAACAGCAGCAGCGGATCGTTGTCCTCGGTCGGCTTGAGCACGGCCTCGCCGAACAGGCGGTGGACGTCCTCCTGCATGGGGTCGAGGATCTTCCGCGCGGTCTTCGGGAGCCCGCCTCGCAGGGTCGCCGGATCGAGGTTCGTGTCGATCAGGAGGGTCCGCGTCCTCGTCAGCAGGTCCTGGACCTGCTTCTTCGAGAACCCCTTCACCGCCGTCGCCTCCGGCGCCACGATCCCGGCCGCGCCGTCCGCCCACCGGAGCGCGGGCGAGCCCGCGAAGGGGCGGGCCTGCGTGGGGGCGTCGGGGTCGACCTCGCCGGGGGCACCGCTGGGGGCGGCCGTCTCGGGCGGCAGCGGGGTCGCGGCGACGTCCCCCGTACTCCCCGTAGTACCCGTGCCGAAGGGGTCACCCGGGATGACCGACGGCTTCATCGCGACGACGGCCAGCGCGGCGGCGAGCGGGATGCCGACGAGCGCCCACATCCGGCGTCGCCTGCGCGCCCGGCCGTCCATCTCGCGCCAGGCCGGACCTGTGCGCCAGCCCTCCGGAAGCTCCCCTCGCGCCTCCTGCTCCTTCAGTCGCGCGGTCACCATCCGGGCCCGCGCGGACGGCTCCTTCGGCGCGTCGCGAGCGGCCCCCTCCTCGCTCTCCCGAAGGAACTTCTCCCAGTCGTCGTCGGATATCTCAGGCACGGCGGCCTTCCCCCTAGGTCTCAAGCGTGACGCACCCCTACGCCAGAAGGACGTGATGCAGGGCACATGAAAATCGCGTGAGAAACCGTACAACCTTTCCCATCCGCAACGGATCAAACCTTGCGTAACACGGGCCACACCCGCGCCCCCCAACGCGGAAGGTCTCCCGCCCGACACGGCACACCACCCGGGTGCGCCGTGCCTGACATCAAGAGGTCTTCTTCCATGAAGCTCCGCCGCGCCATAGCGGTAGCCGCCGCGACGGCCGCCCTGTCCCCCATCGCCCTGCTCTCCGCGCCCGCCGCGTTCGCGGAGGACGGCAGCGCTTCGCCGTCGCCGAGCGGGTCGGCATCCGAGACGGCGTCGTCGTCCCCGTCGGCCGAGGCCACTCCCAGCGGCGATGCGAGCACGCCCGCGAGCGGCACGCCCTCCGCCCCGGCCGCCGACAAGGCGTCCGGCACTCCGTCGGGCACGCCGAGCGGTACTCCGTCCGGCACGCCGAGCGGGTCGGCGTCCGCTCCCGCCGATGTCGACTACTGCAAGAACGTCGACGCGGGCGACGAGGACGCCCTCGGCGGCATCAGCGAGGCCCTGAGCAGCGGTCTGCACGGGCTGCCGTCGAAGGTGGTGGCCGGCAGCGGCTGGAAGAACTTCACCTTCAAGATCTCCAACACGGGCGACCGGACGATCAAGAACATCAAGCCGATGCTCGGTGTCGGCGCGATCTCCGAGGACGCGGACTACTCCACCAAGGTCACCCTCCAGATCCTCCAGAAGTCCACCGGCACCTGGAAGACGCTGGCGGATGCCTCGGGCGAGGGCGCCACGCTCTCCGCGATCACCCTCGACAGCGGCCGGTCGACGTCGTACAGCCTCCGGCTGAACGTCGACGGCAAGGTGCCCGCCTCTCTCGGTCTGAGCGGCGGCATCGCAATGTACTCGGACTCCGAGGGCTGCTGGGTCTCCGACGACCCGAACCTCTGGGTCTACGAGTTCGACATCCTCGCCGCCGGCTCCGACGCCGGTAAGCCGAACGACGCCAAGCCCCAGACCGGCGGCACCAAGCCCGTCAACCTCAGCGACGTCGACGCCACCGGCACCCTCGCCGAGACCGGCGCCGGCTCCGCGCTCCCGATGATCGGCCTCGTCGGCGGCGCCGCCGTGGTCGCGGGCGCGGGCGCGCTGTTCCTGGTCCGCCGCCGCAAGACGGTCGGCAACCACGCGTAAACGCGTACTGAACCAACACAGGGTCCGGTTTCGAGGGCCCGCGGAGGGACCTGCGCTCGGAGGGGGGCGCGGGTCCCTCTGTCGTTTCAGCCCCGCTCGGCTTTGGGCGGCACCACCGGCATCCCCAGGAACGGCAGCCTCAGCGCCCCGAACGCGTCCTCGGGCACCGCGGGCGACTTCGGTTCGACGGCCGCGACCCGTTCGTACGACGTCCCCTGTGCCGGACGGGCGTCCGGCTCTCCCTTGTTCGGCCAGTACGCCATCGCCCGCTCGGCCTGCGCGGTGATCGTCAGCGACGGGTTCACCCCGAGGTTCGCGGAGACGGCGGCCCCGTCGACGACGGAGATCCCGGGGTACCCGTACAACCGGTGGTAGGGGTCGATGACGCCGCTCTCCCGGGAGTCCCCGATCGGGCACCCCCCGAGGAAGTGCGCGGTGAGCGGAGTCCCCATCAGCTCCCCGACGTTGGACCCGGCGAACCCGTTGATGTCGGCGGCGATCGCGGACGCGGCCTGTGAAGCGGCCCTGATCTGCTGGGGGTTGGGCGCCCCGTGCCCCTGACGGGCCGTCAACAGGCCCCGCCCGACGCCGGACGGCTTCAGGTATGTCGTCAGAGAGTTGTCCAGCGACTGCATGACGAGCCCGATGATGGTCCGCTCCGACCACTTCCGGTTGGACAGCGACCGCAGCAGCAGCATCGGATGCCGGGCGACGTGCGCGAGCCACCCGGCGACCCTCGACGACCCTTCCGCGTAAGGGACTTGGACGATGGACAGGCCGCCCATCGCGTTGGACCCCTTGCCGTAGCGCACCGGCTCGATGTGCGTGTTCGCGTCCGGGTGCACGGACGACGTGATGGCGACCCCGCGCGTGAAGTCGAGTGTCCGTCCCGTCGCCTTCCGGTACCGCCGCTCGTCGGTCTGCGCGCCGACGAGGGCCTCGGAGTTGGTGCGGGTCAGCTCCCCCAACCGGTCGGAGAGATGAGGGAGTTGGCCGTTCGCCTTCATCCGGTGCAGCAGCGTCTGCGTGCCGTACGTCCCGGCCGCGAGGACGACCTGGCGGGCCGTGAAGATCCGCCCCCTGCCCTTGCGCCTGTTGTCGGTGGGCAGCGTCGCGACCGCGTACCCGCCGCGCGAGTCCTCGGTGACGGAGACGACGGAGGTCATCGCGTGCACCGCCGCCCCGGCCTTCTCCGCGAGATACAGGTAGTTCTCGTTCAGCGTGTTCTTCGCGCCGTGCCGGCACCCGGTCATGCACTCCCCGCACTCGGTGCAGGCCCGCCGCTTGGGCCCGGCGCCACCGAAGTACGGGTCGGCGACTTCCTCACCGGGTTCGGCCGTCGGCGCCTCACCGTCCGCGTCGTCGCCGTCCCCGAAGAAGACGCCGACCGGCGCCATGTGGAAGGTGTCGCCGACGCCCATGCGCTGCGCGGCGGCCTTGAGGTGGACGTCGGAGGGGGTGACGGTCGGGTTGAGCCGGACGCCCAGCATCCGCCGGGCCTGGTCGTAGTACGGCCTCAACTCCTGTTCCCAGTCGGTGATTTCTCTCCACTGGGGGTCCTCGAAGAACGCTTTCGGCGGTACGTAGAGGGTGTTGGCGTAGTTGAGGGAGCCGCCGCCGACCCCGGCGCCCGCCAACACCATGACGTTGCCCAGGAGATGGATGCGCTGGATGCCGTAGAAGCCGAGCTTCGGCGCCCAGAGGTAGTTCCTGAGGTCCCAGGAGTTCTTGGGCAGCAGATCCCGGGCGAACCGGCGCCCGGCCTCCAACACGCCTACGCGGTAACCCTTCTCGGTGAGGCGCAGCGCGGTGACGGACCCGCCGAAGCCGGAGCCGACGACCAATACGTCGTAGTCGTACGGGTCTTGGGGGTGGTCGGACATGCGGGCCTCCTAGCGGAACCGGAACGCTTTCATCACCCGCAGGCTCCGGCTCATGAAGCGCGCGTAGCTCTCGTCGTCCATGCCGAGGGCGGGGCCCATCGGCAACAGCCGCTGGTGGGCGACGGTTTGGGCCTCGGTGTACTTGAGGATGCCCTCGGAGCCGTGGCGTCGGCCGAGCCCGGAGTCCTTCATGCCGCCCATCGGGGACTGGACGCTGCCGTAGGCGGGCGCGTACCCCTCGTTGACGTTGACGGTCCCGGTGCGCAGCCGCGCGGCGACGGCCCGACCGCGTCGGCCGTCCTTGCTCCAGACGGAGGAATTCAGGCCGTACGCCGTGGAGTTGGCGGCCTCGATCACCTCGTCCTCGTCGTTGAACCGGTAGACCGAGACGACCGGCCCGAACGTCTCCTCGCCGCACACGGCCATCGGCGTCTCGACGCCGTCGAGGATGGTCGGCTCGTAGAAGTACGGCCCGATGTCGGGGCGTTCGGCGCCGCCCGTGACGACGGTGGCCCCCTTCGCGACCGCCTCCTCCACATGCCGCTTCACCGTGTCGAGCTGCCGCTGCCCGACGAGCGAGCCCATGTCGGCGCCGTAGGCGAGGGAGTTGCCGAGCCGCATCACCCGGGTGCGGGCGGCGAACCGGTCGAGGAAGACGTCGGCGATCGACTCGTGGACGTACAACCGCTCGATGGAGATGCAGAGTTGACCGGCGGAGGAGAAACAGGCGCGGACGGCGCCGGCGGCGGCCTTCTCGACGTCCGCGTCCTTCAGCACCAGCATCGCGTTCTTGCCGCCGAGTTCGAGCGAGACGCCGACGAGGCGGCTGGCTGCGCCCTGGGCGACCTCGCGGCCGGTGCGGGTGGAGCCGGTGAAGGAGACGTAGTCGGCGTGCCGGACGACCTCGGGGCCGACGACCGGGCCGTCGCCGAGGACGACCTGGAAGACCTCGGCGGGCAGCCCCGCCTCGATCAGCAGGTCCCGCGCCCACAGGGCGGTGAGGCACGTCTCGGTGTCGGGCTTCATGACGACCGCGTTGCCCGCGACGAACGCGGGGATCGCGTCGCCGACGGACAGCTCCAGGGGGTAGTTCCAGGGGGCTATCTGTCCGACCACCCCTCGGGGATGACGCAGCTCGGTGACCTTGGTCAGCGTGGGGATGGCACCCGTATGCCCCTTGGCTCTCAGGTACGACGGTCCCTTACGACCGTAGTGCCGGGCGGCGACGGCGACGGCCTGCACCTCTTCGTGGGCGTGCAGCCGGGCCTTGCCGGTCTCCAGCTGGATCAGGTCGAGCACCTCCGCCTGGCGTTCGAGGACCAGGTCGTGGAAGCGCAGCAGGACCGCCGCCCGCTCTTTGACCGACGTGGCCGCCCAGACGGGCTGCGCGGCGCGGGCCCGCTCGAAGGCGAGCGCCACATCCTCGGGGGTCGACTCGGGCAGGTCGGCCAGCTTCTCCCCGGTGAACGGGGTGTGGTTGGCGGTCCGCCCGGAGCCCACGACGCCCTTCGTGAGCTGCGCGACCAGTTCGGGGGTGACCACGTCCGCCGCCGTGCGCACCCCGGCCGGGGCCGGGGCGACGGGGTTGGTGCGGGGCGGGGCGCTGCTCTGAGCCTGCGAGTCCGTCATGACGCGCAGGGTATGCCGCCGCCGCCCCTTTGGGTACCCGCCGGTAACGCGGATTCACCGCACCCGCACACCGCGCCAGCGTTCACTGGCAACGAACCTGCTGATCAGGGGGTTGTCCCGAGTACGACGGCCGGTGGCCCCACGTCAGCCGAAAAGCCAGCCGAGCGGGAACGGCCGCCGCCGCTCGGGCACCTCGGACTCGAAGCCGTCCCCCTGAACACCGGCCTCCTGGACACCGCCCCGCACCTCACTCCGCACCCCCTCCTCGGCCGCACCGCCCCGCGCATCCCCCTCGACACACCCCCCGGAAACCGCTCTCAACACCTTCTCCACCGACTCCGCCCCCACCCGCTCCGCGGGCTCCGGCACGAGCAACCCCGCGAGCAGCGGCCCCAGTTCACCCGCCCGCTCGGACACGGGTACCTGCCCCGCGAGCACCGCCGCCCGGGTCTCCCCGGCCGTCGCCCGCCGGAAGGGCGACTCCCCCTCGACGGCCGCGTACAGCAGCACCCCGAGCGACCACAGGTCCGACTCCGGCCCGGCGTGCTCCCCCGAGAGCCACTCCGGCGCCGCGAACTCCAGTTCCTCGACGGGGGTTTCGGCCTCGTACCCGTGGGCGATCCCGAAGTCGGTCAGGACGACGCGCCCCTCGTCCCCGACCAGCACATGAGCCGGCCGCACATCCCGGTGCACGATCCCCACCGCGTGGGCGGCCCGCAGCGCTCCCAGCACCGCGACTCCGACCCGTGCGGCCTCGACGACACCGACGGGCCCTCGCTCAAGGACGTCCCCGAGCGACTCCCCTTCGACCAACTCCCGGACCACCCAGGGGATTTGGTCCTCCCCCTCGGCAAGGACGTCGTGTATGACGATCGCGCCCGGGTGCTCGACCCGGGCGGCGGCGCGGGCCTCGCGGTAGAGCCGGTGGGCGGCCCGCCGGTACTCCTCGTCACCCGGCCGGCCCGGCAGCCGGGGCTCCTTGACGGCGACCTGTCTCCCGGAGGTCTCGTCGCGGGCCCGCCACACGGTCCCCGCCCGGTCACCCCCGATCCGCCCGAGCAGGCGGTAACGCCCGCCCACTGTCCAGCCGTCCCCGTCGCCCCCGGCGCCCCGGTCGTCGTTCATGCCACATGACTACCGTGCGGGGCCCCAGGTTGTCGACGCGGGCCTGAACCAAGGGAGTTCAAGCCCAGCCCGAGGAAGTTCGGGCCTGGCCCGGGGGAGTTGGGGCGGGGACTACGACCGGTCGGCCTCGCGCCAGCTCTTCAGCACCGCCGTGAACTGCTTGGCGGCCGTCGCCCAGTCGTCCGCCGGGGACGACACGTAGATGGCGTACTCCGTGCCGTCGTGGGTGATGTACGTCTCCTCGATCGCCCGGCGCGGCCCCGGGTACGGGGTGTCCTTGGCGAGGGCCGTCCAGGTGTACTCCCACTCCGAGCCCTTGCGGTCCCGGTACAGGTTCTCCTCCAGCTTGACCCGCTGGTAGTCGCGGAGCCGCTGGAGCTGCTTCTCCAGGTCGAGCTGGTGGGTGTGCGGGTCGGCGTAGTCGGGTGAGACGTCCATGGCGATCCGGACGAAGTGCTTGCCGTCGTCCGGCGTGTAGTCGATCTGCTTGAGGTCGCCGTCGTCCTGGAAGATCTCCCGCTTCCAGCCCTTCGGCAGGGAGAGCCCGAACCCGAGCGGGTCGTTGACCTCGACCCATGAGTCGGGCACGGTCCCCTCGATCGCGGACGGGCTGCGCGAGGGGTCCGGGGGCGCGGAGTTCTCCGTCTGCCGTCCCTCGTTCAACTTCTGGAACGCCACGGCCGTCCCCCCGCCGACCAGCGCGGCGAGCACGACGACCAGGACGAGCGTCCGCCGCCGCCTGCGCCGGGGCGGCGGGGTCTGTCCGACGCCGTTCGCGGTCTGGCCGATGACCACCGGGCCCGGCTGCCCCGCAGTGTGCGCCTGCGGGCCGGCCCCGTACGACGGCGTCCCCGTCGCACTGTCCAACGCCCCGCCCCCGTACGGAGTTCCCGCCCCGAAGCCACCGGGGAGCGACCCGCTCCCGGAACCGCCCTCCGGACCGAACCCACCCCTCACGCCTCCGCCGGTACCGAACCCGGCGCCGCTCCCCGTCCCGTCGTTCCCGCCACCGGCGGCCCCGAACCCGGCACCGTTGCTCCCGCCGACGGCACCCGTGCCGGTCCCTCCGAACCCTGCCCCGGACCCCGAGTCGAAGCCCTGCCCCTCGGTCCCCTGCCCGCCGGTCCCGTACCCGCCGCCCCCGAACTGCGTCGGCACATACGCCTGCGCCCCGTCGGGCCGCCGCCCCTCCGCCGCCTCCGCGAGCAGTTGCTCGGCCTCGGCGGTGCCGGGGCGCGTGGCGGGGTCCTTGCGCAGGAGCGCGGTGATGACGGGCCCGAGCGCCCCGGCGTGCTGCGGATCGGCCGCCTCGTCCTGCACGACCGCCTGCATCGTCGTCAGCGGGGACGTCCGCCGGAAGGGCGAGCGGCCCTCGACGGCGGTGTACAGCGTGGCGCCGAGTGCCCACAGGTCGGAGGAGGGGCCGGGGTCGTTGCCCCGTACCCGTTCGGGCGCGAGGTAGTCCACCGACCCGACGACCTCGCCCGTACGGGTGATCGTCGTGTCCCCGTCGATCTGCGCGATGCCGAAGTCGGTGAGCAGCACCCGCCCGTCCTTGGCCAGGAGAACGTTGCCGGGCTTGACGTCACGGTGCAGCACGCCCGCGGAGTGCGCCGCGCGCAGCGCCCGCAGCACCCACAGCCCGATCCGCGCGGCCTCGGCGGGCTCGACCCGCCCGTCCTCCTTGACCGCGTCGGCGAGCGACCGCCCCTCGACCAGCTCCATCACGATCCAGGGCCGGCCGTCGTGTTCGAGGACGTCGTGGACGGTGACGACGGCGGAGTGGTTGATCCGCGCCGCGGCCCTCGCCTCGGCCCGGGTGCGGGCCAGCAGGACCGCCTGGTCGGCCTCGGCGACGTAGAGGGCGGCGGTCAGCTCCTTGATCGCGACGGAGCGGTGCAGCAGCTCGTCGCGGGCATGCCAGACTCGCCCCATGCCGCCGCTCCCGATGGAGTCGACGAGCCGGTAGCGGCCCGCGAGGAGCTGGCCCTGCATCTGATTCACGTTGCCCCGCAATGCTGTTGTCAGGCTCAGCGTAAAGACCGCTCGACGTCCGTGGAACCAAAGAAGGCCCACGGAGACAGCACTGTGACGGTTGTCGCTTCTCCCGCGCGCGGGGAACCCGGCGCATACCGGGGCTCAGCCGGTGTATCGGTAACTCTCCGCCGCCTGCTCGTACAGCCGCGTCACCTCGTCCCGCTCCGCCTCCGGCCCTCTCACCTGGACGACGTGGTACCGCCCCGCGATGAGGATCGCCCGGTTGCGCACGAACAGTTCCCGCCCGGTGTCGTCCGTCCAGGTGAACTGTCCCTCGGCCATCTTCCGCTGCCCGATCTGGATGTTCCGCAGCCCGGACGCGGTGGCCCAGCTGGACGCCCGGTAGGGCTCCAACTCGCCCTCCTTGTCCCGCTGGTAGGCCATCGGGTCGCTCCCGTTCGCCGAGGCGCTGTCCCGGCCGGGGACGACGATCAGCTCGAAGTCGCCGTGCGAGTAGACGACCTGCCCGCGCCCGTTCTTCGGCGAACGGTCCCACCCGTCGGCGACGGCGACGGCGAACCCGGCGCCGTCCTTGCGCAGCGTGAACCCGTCGGCGACGTCGGCGCCGGACCCGGCCTGCGTGGACGTGCCCGCCGTGGTCTCGTCGGTCCCCGGCGTCGACTGGTCGGGGCGGGGTTCGCTGCTCGCGGGCGGCGG
>NZ_JBTYMC010000156.1:0-15220 GCF_054880855.1 Streptomyces sp. S6
AGGAAGCGATCAGGAACACCACAGGTCACACGGCCACACACCGGGAATTCCCGTGGCCATCAGCCTGGACTCGACCGGCCGCACACCTGGACTTTGCCACGGCCGCCGTCAACCTTCTCGACGGTGGTCATTTCGGATCACCTCCGCTCGCGCGGAGCCGACTTCCAGGGGATGCCGGCGTCGTCGAGGAGCGCCGGATCACCTCCGCTCGCGCGGAGCCGACACCCATGGGCAGCTCTAAGAGAACCAGGGCGGCGGATCACCTCCGCTCGCGCGGAGCCGACGTCGTTCGTGTGGTGGGGCCACACGACATACCCGGATCACCTCCGCTCGCGCGGAGCCGACCGCGGGTCGTCGTTGACGGGGGAGAAGTAGTTCGGATCACCTCCGCTCGCGCGGAGCCGACGCCGCCGACCGGGGGGCCTGATCGCCCGGCGCCGGATCACCTCCGCTCGCGCGGAGCCGACCTGTACGACCACCCCACCAGCACCGAGCCCCCCGGATCACCTCCGCTCGCGCGGAGCCGACTTCGTCCAGATCCGCACCAGCGACGGCCCCAACGGATCACCTCCGCTCGCGCGGAGCCGACTGGCGTCGGGGTTCACGCCGGAGGAGGCGATGCGGATCACCTCCGCTCGCGCGGAGCCGACTGGGTCTTCGCCCACCGCAATGCGGCCTGAATCGGATCACCTCCGCTCGCGCGGAGCCGACGTTAGGGCGGCGTTCCGTCCGTGACGAACGGACGGATCACCTCCGCTCGCGCGGAGCCGACCGAGTCCTCAGCATGTTCAGTTGTCCGGAGATCGGATCACCTCCGCTCGCGCGGAGCCGACACCCGGAAACTCGTCCGGCTGATGTTGGTGGCCGGATCACCTCCGCTCGCGCGGAGCCGACACTTCCTGACCTGGGCGTTCTCAGTCGCTTTGCATTTTCTTTGCCGGATGTGGATTGCCCGGTCCGGTGGGTGGGTTCCGGTGCCCCGTTTTAGGTCTCACGGTGCCGACCTTACGGTGTCTGCCGTTGCCGGGTGCGGGGTTTGTGCTGGTGGGGGCGCGTTGTCAGTGGGGGGTGCTATCGATTGTCGGCATGATGAAGCGTCAGGTGGCAGTGCCGGGGTGTCCGTTGGTCGATGTCCGGCTGTGGGGTAAGGAGCGGGGGCTGCCGCGCCGGTATCCGGTGATCTGTCATCTGCTGGACACGGCGGCGGTGTTCGGTGAGTTGTGGGATGTACTGCTGGGCGATCGGGTGAGGGGGAGGATCGCGGAGGCGCTGGGGCTGTCGGTGGTGGAGGCGCGGCAGGTGCTTGCGTTCTGGGCGGGGCTGCATGATTTGGGGAAGATCACGCCGGTGTTCCAGGCGCAGGTGGAGGAGGCGTTCGCGCAGGTGCGGGCCGATCCGGTCTATGTGTTCGAGGAGGGGGCGGAGCGGGAGACGGGGTTCCGGCACGAGACGGCCACGCACTGGGTGTTGACGCGGTTGCTGGGGGAGGAGGGGTATCCCGATGACCGGCGGATGGTGAACAAGGTGGCGCACCGGGTCGCGCAGTTGCTCGGGGGGCATCACGGGTGGTTCGGGGCGGTTTTGCTGGCGAGGAAGGTGGAGCAGGCAGAGGCGCACCAGCCGGGGCTGGGGGGTGAGGGGTGGGCGGATCAGCGGCGGGCGCATCTGGTGGAGTTGAGGCGGGTCACGGGGGCGTGGGCGGTTCCGGAGCGGGGGTTGCCGGCGGAGTTGGCGGTGATTGTGGCGGGGCTGGTGGTGGTCGCGGACTGGCTGGTCAGCCAGACGGAGGTGATCCTCCCGCTGTTGCCTGCGACGGGGTGGAAGGGGACGGCCGGTGAACTCGACGCGCACTGGGATGCCGCGCAGAAGGCGGCTCCCGGGCTGGTGCGGGGGGCTCAGCTGGGGCGGGCGCAGTTCGTCGCGGAGCGTTTCGAGGACATGTTCCCGTTCTCGCCGAATCTCCTTCAGGGTGATCTCACGGCACAGTTGCCGCAGTTGGTGGGGGCGAAGGGGTTGGGGCTGGTGCTGGTGACGGCGCCGACGGGTGACGGCAAGACCGAGGCGGCCCTGTACGCGGCGTCGGTGCTGGGGCGTGCGGCAGGCGCGCGCGGGGTGTTCTTCGCGCTGCCGACCATGGCGACGGCCGATGCCATGTACCCGCGGGTGAGCAAGTTCGCGCGGCAGGCGCTCGGCGGGGAACGGGCGTTGACGCTCCTGCACTCCATGGCCTGGCTCAGCCCCGCCTACACCTTGCCGGACGGGGATGGTGAGTCGGGCTTCGAGATGAGCGCCGATGCGGCGACGGCGACCGAGGCCGGCATCTGGCTGCGCGGGCCGGGGCGGGGGCTTCTGGCGCCGCTGGGCGCGGGCACCATCGACCAGGCGCTGGGCGCGGTGCTGCCGTTGAAGTTCAACGCGCTGCGGCTGTTCGGGCTGTCCGACAAGGTGTTCGTGGTCGACGAGGCGCACGCGTACGGGCCGTGGATGCACCAGATGCTGGTGCGGCTGCTGGAGTGGCTGGGCGCGTTCAACGCCCCGGTGGTCCTGCTGTCGGCCACCTTGTCCGGCCGTACGGCGTCGTCGCTGGTGGACGCCTACCGGCGCGGCGCGGGGTTCCTGGAACCGTCCGAGGTCCAGCCGTGCTACCCGGGCTGGGTGTTCGCCTCCGCCGCGACCGGCGAAGTGTCCGCACCGCGTGAGGTCGGCAGCGCGCGCGGGCGGACCCTGGAGGTACAGCTCCGCCCGGTGAGGTGGGACGCGGCCGAGACGGCCGGTGAGCCGGTGCGCGGGGGAGAACGGCGCGAGGCCCTGCGTGAGGCACTGGAACCGGTCGCCGCCGAGGGCGGGACCGCGCTGGTGTGCTGCACCACCGTCGCCGAAGCCCAGCAGACCTTCCGCGACCTCACCGCCGCCTTCCCCGAACTCGCCCGCCGCGAGGGAGGCGTACGGCTCCTGCACTCCCGCTACCCCGCCCACGTCCGCCAGCGCATCACCGCCGAGTGCGAGGCCGCCTACGGCAAACCCCAAGCCCCCGAGGACACCGCCCGGCCGCGCCCGGCATCGATCCTGGTCGCCACCCAAGTGGTCGAACAGTCACTCGACTTCGACTTCGACCTGATCGTCAGTGACCTCGCCCCGCTGGCCCAGCTGTTGCAGCGCGCCGGCCGCGGACGCCGGCACGAACGCGGTGACACCGGCCGCCCCACGTGGGCGCTGCCGGAGGACCGGCCCCGCCTGGTCGTCCTCGAACCCGTCGACGAGGACGGCGACTTCACGGTCCCGCGCACCTGGGGAACCGTCTACGACGCCGGACTCCTGCACCGCACCGCCCTGCTGCTGCGCCAGCACACGGCGGACGGCATCGCCGTTCCCGGAGACGTCCAGGGACTCGTCGACGCCGTCTACGCGGAGGACTTCGTCGACCGGCTCGACGGCGCGGTGCAGCAGGAGCTGCGGCGCATGGACGCCGAACGGGAGGCGAACGAGTCGGCCGAGGCCCACATGGCCGACATGGTGGTCGTGGACGCCCCCGGCGACGTGGGCGGCAACCTCTTCCTCCTCAGCCGCCGCGACGCCGGAGTCACCCAGGAACTGCTGACCACCCGGCTCGGAGCCGACACCGGACGCGTGCTGTGCCTGTACGAGCAGCCCGACGGCACCCTCACCCTCGACGCCGACGGCACGACTCCCCTGCCCGTCGGAGGCAGGAAAGGGCTCACCCACCCGGAACTCGCGCAGATCATGGCGCACGTCGCTCCCGTCCCGGGCAAGTGGACGCGCGGAGCCGACGGCCACCCCCAGCCCAAGCCGTGGGCCAAACACCCGGTGCTGCGCGGCGTGACACTCCTGCCGGTACGCCCCGCTGAGGGCAGCGGCTCGCCGTGGAGCGGGAGACACGGCACGCGGACGATCACCATCTCCGACGTCGGCCTGGAGGCGCGTTAACCCGTATGGGTGATACACGGTCAAATGTCCCTTCGGGCGGCCCTCTTCTGCAAATCTGAAGTGGTCGCCACGGCCCGGACTCTCTCCGGTTTCACCGGGCCGTGGCGGCGGCCACCCGCTCACGCGGGCTGAGGGGGGAACAGTCTCGGCTCGCTGCGAGCAGCCCACGGTTCACCTCCGTCTCCACGGAGACCCCGCCCTCATTGTGGCCAGCAAAATCATGATCGGAGTCGAATGCCGACCAGTTCTCACAACTTGTTCGAAGAGCCCTGGGTCCCTGTCCGCTGGCTTCCCACGGCTCCCGCTCCCCACCCCGACCGCCTCGGCCTGCGGGACCTCCTGCTGCGCGCCCACGACATCGAGACCCTCGCGATCGCCGACCCCCCGGCGCACTCGGCCCTGCTGCGGGTCCTGTACGCGCTCACCGCGCGGGTGACGGCCCTGGACGAGGACGGCCCCGGCGACTGGGGAGACCGGCGTTGGGATATCCATAAGGCTGGGCACCTGCCTGACGAGAAGGTGGAGGAGTACGTCGTCCGCTTCCGGCACCGCTTCTTCCTCTACGACCCGGGAGGCGGCCGCCCATGGATGCAGGACGCCCGGCTGGCCACGCAGTGCGACGCGGACAAGACGGCCGGCGTGAACAAGCTGATCGTGACGCGCCCGGCGGGCAACACGCACGCCTGGTTCCGGCACGGCAGCGACGCCCGCCCGGACCTGCCGACGGTCTCCGAGGCGGTGCTGAACCTGCTGGTGTGGCACTACTACGGCCCCTCGGGCCGCTGTTCGGCCCGTGAGGTCAATGGCGTCAAGACCGCCAGCGCCACCGCAGGCCCGCTGCGCACTGCGCTCTCTTACCACCCCGAAGGCAGGAACCTCTTCGAGACGCTGCTGGCGGGTTTGGTCAAGCCGGCGCGGACGGTGCGGCGCGAGAGTGACCTGTGTCCGTGGGAGTGGGAGAGGCTCCGGGACCCTGATGGTTCGCTGCCGAACCCGGACGGCCCGTGCGCGCGGCTGACGGCGTGTTCCCAGCATGCGCTGCTGCTCGTCGCGGACGAGGACGACCCGGGCCTGGTCCGGGACGCATACATCACCTGGGCGTACCGCAGCGGCCGTATCCAGCGCGACGACGACTATCTGATCTGGCAGGTCAGCCAGCAGGGAAACCGCTACCCCAGGCCCGCCGACTCGCGGCGTGCGTTGTGGCGGGACCTGGACGCGCTGCTGCTGAAGGAGCCCCCGGGGGTGGCGCAGCCGCAGCGGCCGAAGGTGTTCGAGTACGCGAGCGAGGTCTCCGAGGACCTGCGGGTGCGGGCGCTGGGCTTCGACCAGGAGGGCCAGGCCAAGGACATCCAGTTCGTGGACGCCGCGACGCCCGCCGTGCTGGGGCTGGTGGAGCGCGACCTGCCGACGTCGGCGCCCGCGGTGGGGCGGATGCGGCAGCTCGGCGAACAGTACGGGCGCCGTCTGGAGCGGGCCGTCAAGCGGGCCTGGGCGCTGTACACGAACGATCCGAAGGCCGACGGCGACACCTGGGCGGCCGAGGCAGCGGCCCGCTACTGGCCCGCTGCCGAGGCCGAGTTCTGGGCCCGGTTCCGCACGCTCGACGGCGCCGGCCAGTCGGTGCCGGCCACGTTCGGTGCGGCGGAGGCCAGGGCGGAGTTCCTGCGGCTGGCGCTGCGCGCCTACGAGACGGTGACGGCGTCCGTCACCCGTACCCAGCGCGGCGCGAAGGCGGTCTCCGACGCCCGCATCGAACTCTTCGGCGGCCCGCGCAAGAAGGCGTCGTAGCCCACTCATCACCCTGGCGGAGGAAGAACCGAATGCCCCCCAAGAACAGCACCGACGACCGCATCGCGGCCCGGCGCCGCCGGCTTTTGGAGTTCACCGGCGATATCGAGGAACTGTGCCGGGACGATCCTGGCGCCCGGGTCGCCTTGCGCAGTGGCTTGCGCCGCGACCTCGACCACGTCCCCCGGATGCACCGGTTCGTCGCCAAGTGGCTTCCGCGCGACAGCTCGGAGGCCGAACAGCGGGCGTACTACGCCGTGGCCGCGATGATCGCCGCCCAGCCCCGCAGCAGCTACGCCGACCCCGACGACGAACCCGGCACCGACCCGGAACAGGAGACGCCCGCCGAGCCGGAGCCGCAGGACGGCGGCGACAGCCCTGCGGCGGAGCGGTACGGCGCGAGCCTGGGGCACGCGTTCGCGCTCGCCGTGTACGAGAGCCCGGAGCGGGAGCGGACGATGCGGGAGGCCACCGCGGAGGCGCGGCTGAACCTGCTGACCCGTCAGAGCCTGGGCGGCCTGCACCGCCACCTCCCCGCCTCGGTCGGCTACCTGCGCGATCTGGAAGTCCCCGTCGACTGGGCCCAGTTGCTGTCCGATCTCGCCTCCTGGCCCGCCTACTCCGACCGCATCGCGCGGCGCTGGTTGCAGCACTACTACATCGAGCGCAACCGGGCCCTCAGCCAGGTCGCCGACCACGCCGACCAGGACGAGGCCACCCGCCTCAGCACCCTCGCCTGACCTTCCCCTCCCGCAGACCGAAGAACAGAGGAACCACGGCCATGACCGCTCCCGCCCGCTTCATCGACATCCACATCCTGCACTCCGTTCCGTTCGCCAACCTCAACCGCGACGACACGAATTCCGTGAAAACCGTTCAGTATGGAAATACGCTGCGCACGCGGGTCAGCAGCCAGTCCTGGAAGCGCGCCGTGCGGACGGTTTTTGAGGAGCAGCTCGGCGAGGCGGCCCTGCGCACCCGCCGTATCGGGGAGCGCGTCACCCGTGAGCTGGAACTGCGCGGCTGGCCGTCCGAGCTGGCGCAGCGGGCCGGTGGGCACGCCGCGGTGGCCAGCGGCATCAAGTTCGAGCTGGCCAAGAAGTCCGGTGAGGCCAAGGAGACCGTGCCCAACAAGGTTCTGACCAACGCGATGGTCTACGTCCCGGAGACGGCCGTCGCCGAGCTGGCCGACCTCGCCGAGCGCCACCGCGAGGCGCTGGAGCAGGCCAAGGACATCAAGAAGCCCGCCGACAAGAGCGTCCTGCCCTCCGGCGAGGTCGAGGCCGTGCTGCGGTCGCGCAACGGGGTCATCAACCTCTTCGGCCGGATGCTCGCTGAGATCGACGACGCCGGCGTGGACGGCGCCGTCCAGGTCGCCCATGCTCTGACCACGCACGAGACCGATGTCGAACTCGACTACTTCTCGGCCGTGGACGACGTCACCGCCCTGTGGGACGACGCCACCGGCAGCGGCCACATGGGGCACGCCGAGTTCAGCGCGGGCACCTTCTACCGCTACGCCACCCTCGACCTGCGCGACCTCGCCGCGAACATCGGCGACGACCGGGACGCCGCCCGCGAACTCGCCGCCGGCTTCCTGCGCGCGTTCGTCGGCTCCCTGCCCCAGGCGAAGAAGAACTCCACCGCCCCGCACACCATGCCCGACCTCGTCCACATCAGCGTCCGCTCCGACCGGCCCCTCTCCTACGCGGCGGCCTTCGAGAAGCCCGTCCGCGCGAGCGCGCACGGCGGCTTCGCCGAGGTCTCCCGCACCCAGCTCGACGCCTACGCCCACGCCGCGAACACCCTGCTGGGCACCAGGGGCCTCCTCGCCTCCGGCTGGGCCGGCCTGGACACCGACCTCACCGGCCTGGGCGAGCGCCACGCCTCCTTCGACGCGCTGATCACCACCGCCGTCGACGCCGCCCTCGCCCCGGCGCCCGAGGCCACCGCGTGAACCCCGGACTCCTTCTGCGCCTGAGCGGGCCGCTCCAGTCCTGGGGCGAACGCAGCCACTTCAACGAACGCGACACCGCACGCTTCCCCACCCGCTCCGGGATCATCGGCCTGCTCGCCTCGGCCCTCGGCCGCCGGCGCGGCGAGAGCATCGACGACCTCGCCCGCCTGGCGGTCACCGTACGCGTCGACCGGCCCGGCGTCCTCCTGCGCGACCTGCACACCGTCGGCGGCGGCCTGCCCGCCAAAGCCACCGTCACCACCGCCGAGGGCAAGAAACGCAGCGGAGACACCGCCACCCTCCTCACCCACCGCACCTACCTCGCCGACGCCGCCTTCACCGTCGCCCTCACCACCACCGACGACGACACCGGCCTCCTCACCCAGGCGGAAACCGCCCTCACCCACCCCCACTGGCCCCCCTACCTCGGCCGCCGCTCCTGCCCGCCCGAAGGCCCCCTCCTGCTGGGCCGCTTCGACGACGTCACACACCACCTCGTCCACCTGCCCCTCGCAGCACCGAAGCCTCCCGGCTCCACCGCCCCGGTCGACTTCCTCGCCGACCACCCCCTCACCCACCTGGCACCCCCGGACGGCAACGACACCGGCGCCCACCCGGCAGGCCAGGTCAACGACCAGCCCCTCACCTTCCACCCCCGCCGCCGCGCCTACCGCGACCGCCCCCTGTACCGCCGCACCCTCCACCTGCCCGCCGACCAGCACACCGGCCTCGGCACCGACCACCTCCACACCCTCGCCGCCTACCTCGACGGCCACCGCAACCAGCCCGAAGAGAGCCACCCATGAGCGTCTGGCTGACCCGCATCGTCCCCGACCCCCGCTCCGCCCAGGCCCGCCACGACCTCACCGGCCGCGAATCGGCCATGCACCTGCACCGCCGCCTGATGTCCCTCTTCCCCGACGACGCCGGCCCCGACCCCCGCGCCCGCTTCGGCGTCCTCTTCCGCCTCGACGACACCCCCACCGGCTCCCACGTCCTCCTCCAGAGCACCCACCAGCCCGACCTCACCCGCCTCCCCGACGGCTACGGCGCCACCCAGAGCCGCCCCCTCGACCCCCTCCTCGACGCCCTCAAACCCGGCCTCACCATCCGCTACCGCTGCACCGCAAGCCCCGTACGCAAACCCGGCGCCACCACCCGCGCCCTCTACAACCTCCCCGCCATCGTCCCCCTCACCGGCGCCCACGCCGACGAATGGTGGACCCGCCAGGCAGACACCGCAGGACTCACCCCCCTCACCCTCCACTCCCAGCCCCTCGACACCGCCCGCGCCCTGCGCACCCCCGACACCAAGAAAACCCAGCCCATCCGCCACACCCGCACCCGCTTCGACGGCTCCGCCACCGTCACCGACCCCGACCTCCTGCGCCAGAAGATCACCGAAGGCATCGGACGCGGCAAGGCGTACGGCTGCGGACTCCTCAGCATCGCCCCCGCCCGGGGCACCCCATGAACCCGCCCACCCACACCCCTGGCCAGGCGCGCCGCCGCCTCGCCGCACCCACCGTCGCCATGCTCCCCCGCATCGCCGACTCCCTCTCCTTCCTCTACCTCGACATCGTCCGCATCCACCAGGACGACACCGGCGTCCGCGCCGAAGTCACCAGCCCCGAACGCGGCACCGAAACCGTCTACCTCCCCACCGCCGCCCTCTCCTGCGTCCTCCTCGGCCCCGGCACCTCCATCACCGCCCGTGCCCTCACCACCCTCGCCCGCCACGGCACCACCGTCCTCGTCACCGGCTCCGGCGGCGTCCGCACCTACGCCGCCGCCCTCCCCGACTCCCTCACCACCACCTGGCTCGAACGCCAGACCCGCACCTGGGCCGACGACCAGCAACGCCTCGCCGTCGCCACCGCCATGTACGAACTGCGCTTCGGCCCCGGCACCGTCAAACCCGGCACCACCCTCGCCCAGCTCCGCGGACTCGAAGGCCACCGCGTCAAAGCCCACTACCGGCTCCTCGCCCAGCAGTACCGCATCGGCCGCTTCCGCCGCACCTACGACCCCGCCTCCTGGGACACCCAGGACCCCGTCAACCTCGCCCTCTCCGCCGCCAACACCTGCCTCTACGGCATCGTCCACGCCGCCATCCTCGCCCTCGGCTGCTCACCCGCCCTCGGCTACGTCCACAACGGCAACCAGCAAGCCTTCGTCTACGACATCGCCGACCTCTACAAAGCCGACCTCACCATCCCCCTCGCCTTCTCCCTCCACAACTCCACCAACCCCGAAGCCGAAGCCCGCCGCTCCTTCCGCGACGGACTACGCCTCTTCCGGCTCCTGCCCCGCATCGTCACCGACATCCAAAACCTCCTCGACCCCGACACCACCCACGAACCACCCGACCCCGAAGAACACCTCGTCGACCTCTGGGACCCCGTCACCGGCCCCGTCCCCGGCGGCACCAACCACGCCACCGACCCCTGACGCCCGCTGGGAGCCCTCCAATGACCTCCATGATCGCCATCTCCCTCACCGCCGTCCCCGACCACCTCCGCGGCGCCCTCACCCGCTGGCTCCTCGAAGTCACCCCCCACCTCTACGTCGGCACCGTCTCCGCCCGCGTCCGCGACGAACTCTGGTCCACCGTCACCGCCACCACCACCGACGGCGTCTCCGTCCTCATCCACCCCGCCGACAACGAACAAGGCTTCACCCTCCACACCACCGGCAACCAACGCCGCAGCCCCGTCGACTTCGACGGTCTTACCCTCATTGCCTACCAACCACAGGGCAAAGAAACCGCAAAGCCCTTATAGAAGTGCAGGTCGGGGAGTCTGTTCTCTGCGCGAGCGGAGGTCACCCGTTGTAGAGGAACGTGGTTGTGATCCTTTTCGCCTGTTCTCTGCGCGAGCGGAGGTCACCCGCGCGGGGCAGCAGGGGTGAGGGCAGGTCAGGTCTGTTCTCTGCGCGAGCGGAGGTCACCCGGAGTAGCTCGTGTTCGGGGTGAGCCCGCCCACCTGTTCTCTGCGCGAGCGGAGGTCACCCGATCTTCGGCAGAGAGCCCGCTCTCATCCTGGCCTGTTCTCTGCGCGAGCGGAGGTCACCCGCGTCCGCATCCGTCGGGTCTTGGCCCGGTCTGCTGTTCTCTGCGCGAGCGGAGGTCACCCGAGAATCACTTCCGTGACTGGGCTGTGCGCTTCCTGTTCTCTGCGCGAGCGGAGGTCACCCGGAACAGGGGAGATCCCCGTCCACTACCGCTGCCTGTTCTCTGCGCGAGCGGAGGTCACCCGTACGTGATCGCGGCCGGGTGGATCGAGCCTGCCTGTTCTCTGCGCGAGCGGAGGTCACCCGGGCGCCTCGGATGACCACCCGGTCATCTACGTTTGTTCTCTGCGCGAGCGGAGGTCACTGTCGGAGGTCACCCGGGTTTTTTTGGGGGGGCGATCCGCGCTGGGAGAGGCGCTGCTCTCTGCGTGAGCGGAGGTCACCCGCGAACCGGCACTCCGGGTCTCCGCCCGGGCCACTGCTCCCTGCGCGAGCGGAGGTCACCCGCAGTTGGAGGGGCAACCACCGTCGTCGGAAGCCTGCTCTCTGCGCGAGCCGAGGTCACCCGCGGATGCGGATGCTGCGGCTGTCCGGCTGGGGCTGCTCTCCGCGTGAGCGGAGGTAGACCGGCGTGTCTGCACGGCTTTGAGTGGATCGATGTTTGCTCTCTGCCTGGGCGGTTATTGGCCAAGTCGTCCTGTAGCTAGGATGATTGTAAGGGTGATGTTCGCGGCTGCAATCGTCTTGAGTTGCGTGCGTACGTGTGAGCACCGGTACTGGATCGATGGGGACTGAGTCGGATCGAGCAGGGTTGAATAGGGCGTCAATGTCTGATTCTCTGGAATAACCGCAGGTCAGAGGTGCCACCACCTCGGGTTCGGGTCCCCGTCATTGGAAGGGCCTTCGGGGACGGACGTGACTCGTCCTGCGGAACCCCGAGAAGATCAGCCGGGTATGTGAGAGGCGCATGTGGCTCTGGCATGAATCGGGGAAGAGGTTCCGGTTGCCCGGTGCGCGGGGAATCCGCGGGGACGTACGGTCCGTCACGTCGTGAAGGTCCTTGCGCGGGACGGCAGGCGCGGGTGACCGACCTGACCGCGGTGCTCTCCGTGGTCGTGGGGGTCACCCGCGCCGCCCGACTCCCTTCGAAAGGCACGTTCCTTGTCCTCGACGCTCTACCCGGTCCTCGAATCGTTCCCCGACGCCCCGAGCGCGTTGGCGCGGGCGCGCGGCATCATGGGCGAGCTGGCCGACTGGTCCACCGTCCCCTGGCCCCGGCTGAGACCGATCACGACAGCCGAGCAGTACGCGTACGCGCTCCGTTCCTTCGGCAGTGCCCGGATGGTCGCGGACCGGGATCCTGTCGCCGTGTTCCCGTTCCTGGACGAGTTGGAGCGCCGTGACGCCATCACGTTCGACGCGGAGCAGGGGAGGCCCGTCCTCCTGGCGCAGTTGCGGCTCAGCCCCGGTCTGGAGGACCTCTGGCCGTTGCCCGAGGGCGTGATGGTGTCCGTGGACACGACTCCGCCGTTCGGTACGCCCGACAGCCAGGCCGAGGACGACTGCACCGAGGAGGAGCTGGACCGGATGGTCGCCGTGCTCGGGCCGCTGGGCCTGGAGGCGGACTGGGACTGTGCCTGGCGCGGCGTGTCCGAGACGAAGGACTGCGGTGTGCTGCTCTGTCTGAACACCGAGTACGAGGGAGGGGCCCGCCTCGGTGAGTACGTCGTCTGGATCCGGCTCGGCGCTCGTGCCGCCTGGAAACCCGAGGGCGATGCCTGGATCCGGGACTCGGGACTCGCGCTGGGTGAACCCCGGCACGGATGAGACGGCCGACTCCCGCTGCGCAAAGGCTCTTTCGAAAGGCACGTCTCTTGGCCTCGATGCTCTACCAGGTCCTCGAACCCTTCCCGGACGCCCGCAGCGCGCTGCTGCGGGCGCGGGAGATCATGCGTGAGTCGGCCGACCGGGTCTCCGCTCCGTGGCCCCAGCTGGAATCGATCAGCACGGCCGAGCAGTACGCGCACACGGTACGTTCCTTCGGCACCGCCCGGATCGGCGCGGACCGGGATCCTGTCGCCGTGTTCCCGTTCCTGGACGAGTTGGTGCGCCGTGACGCCATCACGTTCGACGCGGTGCAGCCGAGGTCCGTCATCCTGGGGGAGCTGCGGCTCGGCCCGGAACTGGGGGACCTGTGGCCGTTGCCCGAGGGGGTGACGGTCTCCCTGAACCAGATCCCGCCTTTCGGCACCCGGGACACCGAGCCCGAGGACGACTGCACCGAGGCGGAGCTGGACGGGATGGTCGATGTGCTGGGGCCGCTGAGTCTGGACGTGGACTGGCGGTGCGGCTGGCGTGGACTGCCGGTGTTCAAGAACTGCGGGGTGCGGATCTGTCTGAACAGCGTCCGGGTGAGCCAGCACACGGAGGTGGCCCCGGGGGAGTTCGGCGTGTGGGTCGAACTCGGGACCCGCGTCACCTGGACGCCGGAGGGGGAGGCGTGGCGCCGGGACTCGGGGCTGCGGCTGGGGAAGGAACAGCAGGCGTGACGGGCGCTCGGGGCGCCGGGGAGCGCGCGAAGAGGGGGGTTCCGCGCCGTACACAGGGGGACGGCGACTCGTCATACTGGACGCGCCGGAAGGGCGACGACGGGGGCGGCGGGGTGAGATGGCGGAGTCGAGGCTGATCCAGGGGCGGTACCGGCTGCTGGAGCTCATCGGGCGGGGCGGGATGGGCGAGGTGTGGCGGGCGAAGGACGAGTCGCTGGGCCGACAGGTCGCCGTCAAGTGCCTGAAACCGCCCGGACCGCATCACGACCCGGGGTTCACCCGGGTGCTGAGGGAACGGTTCCGCCGTGAGGCGCGGGTCGCGGCCGGTCTCCAGCACCGGGGCGTGACCGTCGTCCACGACTTCGGGGAGGCGGACGGCGTCCTGTACCTGGTGATGGAGTTCCTGGACGGGCGCAACCTGTGCCAGATCCTCACCGCGACCGGTCACCGCCCCCTGCCCGTCCCGGACGTCGCCGACATCGCCGGGCAGCTCGCCGCCGCCCTCGACTACACGCACCGCCGGGGCATCGTCCACCGCGACCTGAAACCGGCGAACGTGGTCCGCCTCGACGACGGCACCGTCAAGATCTGCGACTTCGGCATCGCCCGCCTCGGCCACGACATCGCCGCCACCTCCCGCCTCACCGGCACGGGCGTCGCCATGGGCACTCCGCACTACATGTCCCCGGAGCAGATCGCCGGCACCGAGGTGGACCGGCGCAGCGACCTGTACTCGCTGGGCTGCGTCCTGTACGAACTGGCCACCGGCGCACCGCCGTTCGCGATGGACGACGCCTGGGCCGTCCTCATCGGCCACCGCGACAGCCCGCCCCGGCCGCCGGGCGAGCACCGCCCCGAACTCCCCGCGTATCTCGGCCGCGTCATCCTCGACCTCCTCGCGAAGGAGCCGGACGGGCGTCCGGGGGACGCGGGTGAGGTCGTGCGCCGGATCACCTTCGGGCGCACGTCACCGGGGTACGTGCCGACGGTCGTCACCGCACGGCCGGAGCCGCTGGAGCCGGACTTCGGCAACGAGCCGCAGCGCCCGCGACCGGTGACCGACCCCCGCCTTCCCCTCTGGAGCCGGGGCATGGGCGAGGGTCCCCGGGCCACCGGTGCCCCGCCGGTTCCGGACACCCCGCTCTCCGGTGACTGGACGCGCAGGCCCGCCTTGGGAGTTGTCCCGGGAACACAGGAAGTGCCGGACGCGCCGCAGGTGTTGGAGACGCCGGATCACCGTCAGCGGCAACAGTCCCCGCTCGCCGAGCAGTTGACCGCACTCGCCCGGCGCCACGCGGCAGGACTGAGGCTCGGCAGGCTGGACCGGTGGCCCGAGGCGGGAGAACTGCACCGGACGGTGGCCGCCGAGCGGGCGAGGCTCCTGGGCGCCGACCACCCGGACACCCTCACGAGCCGCTACGAAGCGGCGTTCGCGCTGAGCCGCACCGGGCGGGCGCAGGACGCGCTGCGGGAGTACCGGCAGGTGGCGGCGGCCCGGGCACGGACCCTCGGCGACGACCACCCCGACACGCTGGCCGCGCGGCACGAGACGGCGTACGTGCTCGGCAAGTTGGGCCGGCACCTGGAGGCGCACCAGACGTACACGGCCGTCCTCGCGGCACGGGACCGCACCCTCGGCGCCGACCACCCCGACACCCTGCGCTGCCGCCACAACCTCGCCTTCAACCTCGGCAGGCTGGGCCGGCTGACGGAGTCGTACCGGACGGCCCGCGAAGTGGCGGCGGCCCGCGCCCGGGTACTGGGCCCGGAGCACCCGGACACCTTGCTCACCTGGTACGAAGTGGCGTACACGCTCGGTCAGTTGGCGCGTTGGCCGGAGGCGCTCGCCGGGTACGCGGACGTCGCCGAGGCCCGCGCCCGGGTGCTGGGCCCCGACCACCCCGACACCCTCGCCGCCCGGTACGAGACCGGCATCAGCCTCGGGCGCCTCGGCCGCAGCGCGGAG
>NZ_JBTYMC010000157.1:0-15191 GCF_054880855.1 Streptomyces sp. S6
CAGCCAGCAGGGAGACGATCACCGAGGCGGGCGTGGGCAGCGGCAACGCGCGCGCGAGGATGGCCACGGCGACCGCCGCCGCGCCCACGGAGACGGCGTCGGAGTCGGCGCCCAGGAAGCCCGTGGCGACGATCGCCAGGGCGCTGCTCGTGACGGTGGCCATCAGGCCGTACATGCGCTCGTCGGGGTCCGCGTGGGAGCGGAGCTGGAGGATCAGGCACAGGAGCACCCAGACGCCGAGGGTGCCGAGGATCGCCGCGGGCGCGTGCTCCGTGCCGACGCCCAGAAGGACGGCGTCGGCGACCAGCGCGCCCAGGAAGGCCAGGGCGATGCCCTGACGCGCGGGCCACATCCCGTTCAGCCGGAACCAGCCCGCCGCGGTGACGGCCTGGAGCGCGACGAGGGGCAGCAGCAGGCCGTACACCCCGAGAGGCGCCGTCCCGGCCAGCAGGAGGCCCAGCAGGGCCGTCAGAGCCGCCGGCTGCATGCCGGGCTCGATGACGGGCGAACGGCCCTCCAGACGGGCGCGCTGCGCGTCGGTGATGCGCGCGTTGCCGGCGAGGGTGGCGGGGCCGTAGCCGGGGGCGGGGGTGGAGGGCTGGTCGGCGACGGCCGCGCCTGCTTGCGCGGGGGGCGCGAAACGGTCGTCCGGCGCACCCGCGTGCGCGAACCCGCCGGTGGACGTGTCAGGAGCGTCGTACGCGGCTTCCTGGCTCCCGGCGGCAGGCGGGAACGTGCCCGCAGGCACACCCGCGTACGCGCCGTTCGTCGCGAAGCTCCCGGAGGAGGCGTCGGGGGACGCGTACGGCCCGGCGGCCCGCGCGGACGTCTCGCCCGTGGCGAACCCTCCGGTGCCTGCGGCGTACGCTCCCGTGCCGTCGGCAGGCGCGTACGCGCCAGAGGTGCCGCCCCCGCTCGTGTACGGGTTCGCCTGCGCGGCTCCCGGTGCCGGCTGCTGCCAGGCGTACGGGGAGGGCGCGCTCGCGTCGGTGGCGTAGGGCCCGGCCGGCTGCGGGGGCAGGTACGCCGTCTCCTCCGCCGGGGAGGGCATCTGGAGGGACGGCTGAACGCTGGTCTCCCAGGTCTCGCCCTGCCACTGCTGGGTGTCGTCGTCCAGGGCGTCGTACGACTGCCGGCCCTGCTGCCCCTGCTGGGGCCACTGGCGCGCGTACGGGTCGTAGGGACCCTGCTGGTCGGTCATCGGTGACTCATCCTCCTGCGAACGGCGGGAGCACCTCGACCGTGCCGCCCTCGGCCAGCCGTACCGTCTCATGCGCGCGTGTGCCGACGGGGTCACCGTCGACCAGGAAGGAGCATCGCGCCAGGACACGGACGAGTTCCCCGGGGTGTCGCTCACGCACGGCGGCGAGGGCGTCGGCGAGGGTCGCCGCGTCGTACGGCTCCTCCGCGACCTCGGCGGCGGCCTTCGCGGCGGCCCAGTAGCGCACGGTGACCTTTGGCATCCGTTCCTCAAAACAGCGGCAAGCGATCGGTTGTCCGGACGTCAAAGGCTAGCCCGCCCGACTGACACCCCAGTCCCCGATGCGTGCGAGCAGCCCCTCGCTCGCCGCGTGCTCGGCGTGCCCCATGCCGGGCTCCAGCCAGAGTTCCGCGTGCCCCGAGGCGGCCTCGGCGAGGCTGCGGGGGTGGTCGAGGGGGAAGTACCCGTCCCGGTCGCCGTGGACGACGAGCAGCGGCGTGGGGGCGATCCTGGCGGCTGCCTCGACGGGCGACAGCGGCACCGGGTCCCACTCCCGGTGGTGGATGCGCGTCCCGAAGCCGTACCGCCCGACGAGCCGTCCCTCGGGCCGCGTGACGAGCCAGTGCAGGCGCCGCATCGGCACGGTGCCCCGGTAGTACCAGCGCGCGGGCGCGCTGACGGAGACGACGGCGTCCGCGTCCCCGGGGTACAGCGCGGCGTGCCGCAGGGCGACCGAGCCGCCCATGGAGAACCCGACGGTCACCACGCGCGCGTGCCCGAGCCCGCGCGCCCATCCGACGGCCGCCGCCAGATCGAGGACCTCCCGGTCGCCGACGGTGGACCGCCCGCCGGAGGCGCCGTGGCCTCGGAACGAGAACGTGACGACGGCACCGTATCGTCGCAACGCGTCCACCACCCGCCGCACGTGCGGACGGTCGACGGCCCCGGTGAACCCGTGGGCGATCACGAACACCGGGTGGCGGTCCGGTTGATCGAAAGTGTCGTTTTCTTCGCCCCGCGCGCTGCTCGTTTCGTATACAGCGAGCGGGGGATCGTATACGGAATCGATCGTCACCCCATCGGCGGTTGGCAGAAACGTCCGTATAGGGGCGAGTCTGGCCGTCTCGTCATTCGGACGAACGGCGGAATGCGCCACATGACCTGCCGGACTGTCGCTCATGTCGGCTATTCTCCTGGGCAGAGGACTCGGGCAGCGAAGCCCCCGGGTCCTTTTGTGCTTTCGGAAGGGTTGTATACGAAGCGGGAAACCGCAGGTGTACGGCAGATCGCCAGATCATCCGGCCGAGCGCACGAAGGCAGTGCCGTACATGTCCTCGCAGGGACCGAGGAGGAACCGGACGTATGAGTTCTCTGCTGCTCCTGACCAATGCCCTCCAGCCGTCGACGGAGGTGCTCCCGGCCCTCGGCCTGCTCCTGCACAACGTGCGGGTGGCCCCGGCGGAAGGCCCCGCCCTCGTCGACACCCCGGGCGCCGACGTCATCCTCGTGGACGGCCGCCGCGACCTCCCCCAGGTCCGCAGCCTCTGCCAGCTGCTGCGTTCGACGGGCCCCGGCTGTCCGCTCGTCCTGGTCGTCACCGAGGGCGGCCTCGCCGCCGTCACCGCCGACTGGGGCATCGACGACGTCCTGCTCGACACGGCCGGCCCGGCGGAGGTCGAGGCACGCCTGCGGCTCGCGATGGGCCGCCAGCAGATCGTCAACGACGACTCCCCGATGGAGATCCGCAACGGCGACCTGTCGGTCGACGAGGCGACGTACAGCGCGAAGCTCAAGGGCCGCGTCCTCGACCTCACCTTCAAGGAGTTCGAGCTCCTGAAGTACCTCGCCCAGCACCCGGGCCGCGTCTTCACGCGCGCGCAGCTGCTCCAGGAGGTATGGGGGTACGACTACTTCGGAGGTACTCGTACCGTGGACGTACACGTACGACGCCTGCGCGCGAAGCTCGGCCCGGAGCACGAGTCGCTGATCGGGACCGTCCGGAACGTGGGTTATCGATTCGTTACGCCCGAGAAGGGCGAGCGGGTCCCGGACGACGCGAAGGCCAAGGCGGCCCCCGCAAAGGCGGAGGATGCGGACGAGTCGGCCGTCGCCCTGTCCGCCGAGGTCTAGGGCCTGATCGGACGGGGCGTCGTCGGCGTGCGGTTACCGCACGGTCACCTCCGAGACGCCCTGCCCGGTACCGGTTGATCCGCGTAGACTCCGCGCGTGGCCAAGGTGACGAGGGACGATGTAGCACGCCTGGCGGGGACGTCGACCGCCGTGGTCAGCTACGTCATCAACAACGGACCCCGGCCGGTCGCCCCGGCCACGCGCGAGCGTGTCCTCGCCGCGATCAAGGAGCTGGGGTACCGGCCCGACCGCGTCGCCCAGGCGATGGCGTCCCGCCGGACGGACCTCATAGGCCTGATCGTCCCGGACGCCCGCCAGCCGTTCTTCGCGGAGATGGCGCACGCGGTGGAGCAGGCCGCGTCCGAGCGCGGGAAGATGGTCCTCGTAGGCAATTCGGACTACGTGGGTGAGCGCGAGGTCCACTATCTGCGGGCCTTCCTCGGGATGCGGGTCTCCGGTCTCATCCTCGTCTCGCACGCCCTGAACGACCTCGCCGCCGCCGAGATCGAGGCGTGGGACGCACGCGTAGTACTTCTGCACGAGCGGCCCGAGGCCATCGACGACGTCGCCGTCGTCCTCGACGACCTGAACGGCGCGCGGACGGCCGTCCGCCATCTCCTGGACCATGGATACCCGTACGTCGCGTGTATGGGTGGCACGGCTGATACCCCGGCGGTAGGGGACCCCGTCTCCGACCACGTCGAGGGGTGGCGGCAGGCGCTGGCCGAGGACGGCATCTCCACCGAGGGGCGGCTTTTCGAGGCCCCCTACAACCGGTACGACGCCTACCGCGTCGCCCTCGACATCCTCTCCGGCCCCGAGCGGCCCCCGGCGATCTTCTGCTCCACCGACGACCAGGCGATCGGCGTCCTGCGGGCGGCCCGTGAGCTGCGGCTCGACGTGCCCGGGGAGCTGGCGGTGGTCGGCTTCGACGACATCAAGGAAGCGGCGCTGGCGGATCCGCCGATGACGACGGTCGCCTCCGACCGGTCGGCGATGGCCCGGACCGCGGTGGATCTGGTGCTGGACGACGGGCTGCGGGTGGCGGGGTCGCGGCGGGAGCGGGTGAAGGTGTTTCCGACGCGGTTGGTGGTGCGGCGGTCCTGCGGGTGCCCGTAGGGGTTCTCCCGGGGGTTCTCCCGGGGGTTCATCCAGAGGTTCATCCAGGGGTTCTCCCGTAAGGGTTCGCTTGCGGAGAGCGGTTTCTGAGAGGTGCCTGAGAGGCGGGGCGTTTCCCCCTAAGGGACCTTTATCCGGGGGCGACGGCGTTCTCGGAGCGTTCTCAGCGGGCGCTCAGGTAGCTCTCATGGTCGAGGACGAGGCTTCTTTCCATGACCGAGAGCTTCCGCCGCGACGGCGAGTACGAGAACCAGCAGAACCCGTACCAGGGCGCGCAGCAGTACGGCTCCACGCCCGTGAACCCGGAGTGGCCGCCCCCGCCGCCGCACCAGCCGGTGTACACCGCATCGGCGGAAGCCCCCGGTCAGCCGGCCTCCCACGCGCAGCGGAAGCGCGGCCGCGGCCCCCTCGCCCTCCTCGCGGCGGTCGCGATCGTCGCGGCGGCGATCGGCGGCGGCACCGCGTACGGCTTCCAGGAGCTGACCCACAAGAACGAGACGGTCGCCACCACGACGACCAGCGTCGTGCCGTCCAGCAAGAAGGGCGACATCGCGGCCATCGTGGCGGCGGTCAGCCCGAGCGTCGTCGAGGTCAAGGCGGCGCTGGGCAACGGGAGTTCGACCGGGTCCGGGGTCATCGTCACGGGCAACGGCGAGATCGTCACCAACAACCACGTGATCGCCGGGGCGACGCGGATCCAGGTCCGGACGAGCGACGGGAAGACGTACACCGCGAAGGTCGTCGGCACCGACAGCAAGAAGGATCTCGCGCTGATCAAGCTGGAGAACGCGTCCGGCCTGAAGGCGGCTTCCCTCGGTGACTCCGCCGCCGTCGACGTCGGTGACTCGGTCGTCGCGATCGGCTCCCCCGAGGGCCTCACCGGCACCGTCACCAGCGGGATCGTCTCCGCGCTGAACCGTGACGTCACCGTCTCGACCGACGAGAGCCAGGGTCAGCAGCAACAGCAGGGCGGGGGCTGGCCGTTCGCCTTCGGCGGGCAGCAGTTCAACGGCGACACCGGGTCCTCAACGACGACGTACAAGGCCCTCCAGACTGACGCCTCCCTCAACCCCGGCAACTCCGGCGGCGCCCTCATCGACATGAACGGCGACATCATCGGCATCAACTCCGCGATGTACTCGGCCAGTTCGTCCAACTCCTCGGACGCGGGGAGCGTGGGGCTCGGCTTCGCGATCCCGATCAACACGGTCAAGTCCGACCTGGCGACGTTGCGGGCGGGCGGGGTGGACGGCTGAGGGTGGGTACTGGGGCTCGGTATCGGGGTTCGGCATCAGGGCTCGGCATTGGGGCTCGGCGCGATTTCAGTAAGGGGTTACGACATGATCCAGCAGGTCACTCACACCATCACCCGTACCGGCGCCGCCGACACGGCCCTCGCCCTCACGATCGTCGCCGCCCTGCATGAGCCGGTCCCTGTGGACCGTGCGCCCGAGGTCGCCGTCCTGAGCACGACCGCCGCCCGCCGGGCGCTGCGCAACCGGCGTCGTGCGGTGGCCTGAGGCGGCTGGTGTCCGGCGTCCGGCGTCTGAGGGGCATCGGCCGCCGCGCACCCCGTACCCGTACACCCCGTACCCCGCCGGTACCACGGCGTACGAAATCGTCCGTGCCGCAAGAAGACGTCCATACCCGCATCCAAGGAACATGCGAGGCTGATAGCCCTTGCCGTCGGCGAGGGCGGCCCGCCCCGCCGTGACCCCCGCACCCGAGGAAACCGAGACCATGAGCCCCGCCGAAGGCGACCGTGACACCCAGCGCATCCTGATCGTCGACGACGAGCCTGCCGTGCGTGAAGCGCTCCAGCGGAGCCTGGCCTTCGAGGGGTACGAGACCGAGGTCGCCGTGGACGGCGCCGACGCGCTGGAGAAGGCGGCGGCGTACCGTCCCGACCTCGTCGTCCTCGACATCCAGATGCCCCGCATGGACGGGCTGACCGCCGCGCGCCGCATCCGTGGGGCCGGTGACACGACGCCGATCCTCATGCTCACGGCCCGCGACACCGTCGGCGACCGCGTCACGGGACTGGACGCGGGTGCGGACGACTACCTCGTCAAGCCCTTCGAGCTCGACGAACTCTTCGCCCGCGTACGGGCGTTGCTGCGCCGCAGCTCCTACGCCGCGCCCGCGTCCGGGCCCGTCGACGAGGACGAGGCGCTCACGTTCGCCGACCTCCGGATGAACCTCGCGACCCGTGAGGTCACCCGTGCCGGGCGCCAAGTCGAGCTGACCCGCACCGAGTTCACCCTGCTGGAGATGTTCATGGCGCATCCGCGCCAGGTCCTCACCCGCGAGCAGATCCTCAAGGCCGTCTGGGGTTTCGACTTCGAGCCTTCCTCCAACTCCCTTGACGTGTACGTCATGTATCTCCGCCGCAAGACCGAGGCCGGCGGCGAGCACCGCCTCGTCCACACGGTGCGGGGCGTCGGTTACGTCCTGCGCCAGGGCGGCGCAGAATGACCAGGCTCGCCCACTGGTTCCGGACGCTCCCGATCCGGGCCCGCCTGTCGATGCTGGTCGCGGCGGCGGTGGCGTTCGCGGTGGCGGCGGTTTCGGTGACGTGCTGGTTCATCGTGCAGGGGAAACTGTACGAGCAGGTCGACAGCGACCTGCGTAAGGCGCTGAGCAGCCCGCGCCTCCAGGACCAGGCCGAGAGCGCGGTCAACAACTGCACGACCAAGGTCTCGCAGGACGTCCGCATGGGCCCCCCGAACACCTACTTCCAGGTTCTCGTGGCGAACGGCAAGAGCTGCGTCCTGCCGTACTCCCTGGGCGCGATCAAGGTCACCAAGGCCGACCGGAACGTGATCGCCAAGGGCAGCGACGGGCTCTTCCACAACAGCACCGACAGCGACGGCAATGACGTACGAGTCCTCGCGCTGCCCGGATTCACCGTCACCGACCCCTCGACCGACACCACGGCCGGCGCCGCTCTCCTCGTCGCCCTTCCGCTGAGCGGCACCCAGAAGACCCTCAACGAGCTGATGCTGATCCTGCTCCTCGTGTCCGGCATCGGAGTGCTCGGCGCCGGAGCCGCCGGTCTCTTCGTCGCCCGTGCCGGGCTGCGGCCCGTCGACAGACTCACCGAAGCCGTCGAACACGTGGCCCGCACCGAGGACTTGAACATCCGCATCCCCGTCGACGAGGACGCCGAGGACGAAGTCGCCCGTCTCTCCCGCTCGTTCAACTCGATGACCGCCTCGCTCGCCAACTCAAGGGAACTGCAACAGCAGTTGATCGCGGACGCGGGCCACGAGCTGCGCACCCCCCTCACCTCCCTCCGCACGAACATCGAACTCCTCACCCGCAGCGAGGAGACGGGCCGCCCCATCCCGGAGGCGGACCGCAAGGCACTGCTCGCGTCGGTGAAGGCGCAGATGACGGAACTGGCGTCGCTGATCGGGGACTTGCAGGAGCTGTCGAGGTCGGAGGGGCAGCGAGGAGAGCGCGTCCAGGTGGTCTCGCTGGAGGACGCGGTGGAACACGCGCTGCGCAGGGCCCGCCTGAGGGGCCCGGAGCTGACCATCACGGCGGCCCTGGAACCCTGGTACACGAGGGCGGAACCGGCGGCCCTGGAGCGCGCGGTCGTCAACATCCTCGACAACGCGGTGAAGTTCAGCCCCGGGGCGGGCACGATCGAAGTCACCCTGGCGAAGGGCACGTTGACCGTCCGCGACCACGGCCCCGGTATCCCCGAGGACGAACTCCCGCACGTCTTCGACCGCTTCTGGCGCTCCCCCTCCGCCCGCGCCCTCCCCGGCTCCGGCCTGGGCCTGTCCATCGTGGCCCGCACGGTCCAGCAGGCGGGTGGCGAGATCACCCTGACCCGCGCGGACGGCGGCGGCACGATCGCGAGGGTCACCCTCCCGGGCGCCCCGGTCCCCCCGCCGGAGACCCCTGGCTCCCCGGCCCCCGGGTAGTCCCCGTACCCCCACAGAGCCACCTCGTACGATTTCCGCCATGCCCGAAAAGTGGACCACCCGCGAGGCCACCCCCGCCGACCTCGACCCCCTGCTCGACCTCCGGGCGACGGTGATGCGCCCGGACCTGGAGCGCCTGGGCCGGTACGACGAACACCGGGTCCGCGGCCGGCTCAGGGACGCGTACGACCCCGCGCACACGCGGATCATCGAGGTGGACGGCGAGACCGTGGGCTGTGTGGCCCTGCGCCCGGCGCCGGAGGGGGACTGGCTGGAGCACTTCTACCTCGCCCCCGGCCTGCACGGACAGGGCATAGGCAGCGGCGTCCTCGGGGAGACCCTGGCCCGCACGGACCGTCCGGTCCACCTCAACGTCCTCCAGGGCAGCCCCGCCCGGCGCCTCTACGAACGGCACGGCTTCGTCCTGGACCGCGAGGACGCCGTGGACGTGTTCCTGACGCGCGCGCCGGCGTCGTAGCTCTCGGGCGGTAGCTCCCAGGTCGTAGGGGGCCGTATCAGAGGGTGCGGGGGTAGCGGAGAAACGTACGACGGAATATCCCCGGTACGAGTGGTTCGAGGGCGAGTCCGGGGGCGCGCGGGGGCGTACCCGGCGATGATGACCCGCTGTGTCGTCTCGTCTGCGTGTCCTGTTCCTCCCGCTGCTCACCCTGCTGCTCCTCGCGGGTCAGTCCTGCGTGCCGCTGTCGCACGGCGAGGACGCGCGCGTGGCGCTGTCCGGCCCGCCGTCCCCGGGCTCGGTGAAGTTCGGCGCGTACGTCGGCTACGGCTCCGACGGCATCGCCCGCATCGCCGGCCTCGGCACCTGGCTCGGCCGCGGTGCCCCGACCGTCGGCCACGCCTACCTGCCGGGCGACCGCTGGAGCAACATCGAGGGCGCTCCCGGGTACTTGGCCCACTGGGCGACCTGGCGCGCGGCCCGCAAGGACCGCCTGTTCGTCCTCAACGTCCCTCTCCTGGAACGCAATGAGGCCCACCTCTCGGACGCGACGGTCCGCGCCGAACTCCGCAGAGGTGCGAAGGGCACGTACGACGCCCACTTCCGCGCCCTGGCGCGGCGACTCGTGGGTCTCGGTCTGAACGACACCGTCCTCGTCCTCGGCTGGGAGATGAACGGCATCACCTACACGCACCGTTGCGGTCCGGACCCGGCGGCGTGGAAACGGTACTGGGTGCGGATCGTGAACGCGATGCGGAAGGTCCCCGGCCAGCGGTTCCGCTTCGAGTTCACCCCCAACAGGGGCCGGGACGCGATCCCTTGGCCCCGCTGCTACCCCGGCGACCGGCATGTCGACGTCATCGGCGTGGACGCCTACGACTCTCCGCGCGGCATGTCCTTCACGTCCCAGCTGAACGAGCCGTACGGCCTCAAGGAACACGTCCGCTTCGCCCGCGCCCACCGCAAGCCGATCGCGTTCCCGGAGTGGGGACTGTTCGACAACGGCGACAACCCGGCATATGTGCGGGGGATGTTGCACTGGATCGCGCGGCAGAGGCCGATGTACCAGACGATCAGCGACTACTGTCCGCACGGCGTCTGGCGGTGCCGCTCGAACCCCAGGTCGTCGGCCGTCTACAAGTCGTTGCTGGGTAAGAAACGATGAACCCCCTCCGGAGTACGCCGACTTGGGCAACTCGGGAGGGGGAAATGGAAGATGACGGAACGTCAGTTGACGGAGGCCCGTCGACGGCGTACCGCCATGAACGCCACGGCGGCGACGCCCGCCGCCGTGGCGCCGCCGATCGCGAGGCCGGTGGTGCCGATGCCCGCGGCCTTCTTCTCGGCGGCCGTGCCTTCGGGGCCCGCCGCGCCGCCGGGGAGGGTGTCGAGGTCGCTCGCGCAGACCGTGGGGGCCTTGGCGCCGTCGAGGAAGGCGCAGGCGGTGCTGGCCGCGCGCAGGGCCTTCTTGTCGGTCTCGCCGAGTTCGATCCGGGAGGTGAACTCGGCCTTCGCCTCCGGCTTGACGTCGGCGGTCCAGGTGATGACGCCGTCCTTGGCGACCTGGCCGCCCTCGGACGCCTCGGGGCGGCCCGCGGTCTCCGGGACCCGCTGCTCGACGCGGAGGTTGCCGAGGGCCTCGCCGCCCTGGTTGTGGACGATGATCCGGTAGGCCAACTTGTCGCCGCCGGCCGCTTTGTCGACGCCGTCGGAGATCTCGATGGACATGGGGGGAGCGGCGGGCGCGGCCTTCTTGCCGGCCTCCTGCTCGGGGCCGTCGGCGACGGCGGCGGTGACCGGCTGGATCAGGGCGAGGCAGACGGCGGCCGGGACGAGGGCGATCCGGGACAGGCGCAGACCAGAGGTCACGGTGGGGGGTCCTTCCGTACGGGCACGAAGGCTTATGGGCACGAAGGCTTACGGGTAGGAGGCTCATGGCAGCACGGCCCGCCGACCGGCCGGTCCCGACATTCCGATGGTCACGCCCGCTTGGGTCACGGGTTTGACGCCATCCGAGGGAACGGCCCCGCGACCCGTCTGTCGTACCTCTCGGGGACTCCATCCGGCCTAGATGATCCGATAATGCTACGAAAACAGCGCATGCGTGCCCACCGCCTCGGCGCCGCGATCGGAGCGGTCCTCCTGGTCGCCCTCACCGCCGCCCCCGCCGACGCCCGCGACTCCTTCCCCGACCGGGCCGCGCGCATGGTCCAGGAACACGAACAGGCGCGCGCCCGGGTCGACTTGCTGCGCCGGGCGGACGCGGAGCCGATGCGGATCAGGGCCGCCGAGCGGCGTCGCAAGGCGGTCCGCGACCGGCTGTGGGACCTGCTGCGGGCCCATGAGCGCGCCCTCGGCGACCCGGTCGCCGTCAACCCCTCGGGGAAGGGCGCGGGTTGCCCGAAGGGCCCGGTGACCGCGGCACCGCGCGCGGTCTCCCGCTGGACCGCCCCCACGCGCGGCTACTGGCTCTCCGCCGGGTACGCCGCGAAGGGCAGCCGCTGGCAGAACCGGCACACCGGCCAGGACTTCGCCGTCGGCACCGGCACCCCCGTCTACGCGGTCGGCGCGGGCGAGGTCCGGGTCACCACCTGCGGCGACGGCTTCGGCAACCAGATCCTGATCCGGCACCGCGACGGCTACTTCACCCAGTACGCCCACCTCTCCCGTATCGACGTCCGCAAGGGCCAGCGGGTCGCCGCCGGGCAGCGCATCGGGCTGTCGGGGGCATCGGGGAACGTGACCGGGCCGCATCTGCACTTCGAGGTGCGCGTCACCCCGTACCTGGGGTCAGCCGTACCCCCGATCTCCTGGCTGAAGCGGAAGTCGGTACGGGTCGTGAAGTAGCCCCTGAGGAAGCGCCCCCTTGGTACTACGGGTACGACGGGTACGACAGGCGAGGCCCGCCCCGCGTGAGGACTGCGCGGGGCGGGCCCGGTACCCGTACGACCCGTAGACCTTCAGGGGGTCTCAGCCCGGGTGGATCACGGCGTCCCGGGCGACGGCCCGCATCTGGGTCTTCTTCGTCGGCGTCAGCAGCGTGCTCGTCCCACTCGTGGTCGTGTCCACGCAGACCCCGCCGAACTGGGCGGAGTACAGGTAGTACGACTTGGCGAAGTTCGTGAACGGCTTGCCGTCGACGAGGACGTTGTCGTACCGGACGCCGTTCGTGACGGCCGCGCCCCAGTCGTGGATCTCGGTGACCACCTCCACCTGGGTGCCGGAGGACGGGCCGGTGACATGCACCGTCTGCCACCAGTTACGGGTGACGTTCTTGATGTACATCTCGTAGTCCTGCGAGTTCTTCGGCGTCTTGACGCTCGCCTGGATGACGTCGCCGGGCCCGACCGCGCGCTTGGCGTAGACGAAGTCCGCCGGGAACTGCTCCCACCAGGCGTAGTACGTCGCCTTCCCGGCATCGCACTCCACGCTCGTGCCGATCTGGTTGAGCGGGTCCTTCCAGCTGTCGCCGCTGCCGAAGCCCACCCACTGGTCGGTGAGGCCGTCGGGGTTGCCGGTCGCGGAGGTGCAGTCGGCGGCCGGGACCTTCCACTGCGCGCTGACGCTGGTGTGGACCCCGTCGAGCTGGAAGCCGGTCCAGTTGCCCTGGGGTGCGGTGCAGGCGGCGGCCTCGGCGAAGGCGGGCCCCGTCATCATCAGGGCCGAACAGGAGAGCGAGCCGAGGACGGCAAGCCGTCGTTTTGTACGCATACGGCGATGATCAAGTCCGCCACCTGCGCTTTCGCTCCGCCACTCCGGAGGCTGAGCCGCACGGGTACGCGATTCCCCCCGGCCTGACGGGTGAACGAGACGGTCACTCACGGGTGATTCCGCGAAACCCCGCGCAGGGCACCCGTAGTACCGGTCACACCTGTGGGTGAGGGCCTGTGCCACATGCCCTGAGGGAGTGGGGCAGCGTCCGGGGGAGAGAAGGAAGGCAGCGCATGACCACCCGTCAGTACCGGCCGGAGGCCGCCCGCAAGACAGAACGTGCCCGCCGCTGGGCCGCCTGCGCGGCTCTGGGCGCCGTAGCCCTCGGCGCGGCCGGCCTCACCCCGGCCTCCGCCCAGGGCCGTACCCCTGAGGTCTTGTCCCCCTTCGGAGCCATGGCCGCCCCCGATCCAGGGGATGTCCTCACTCCGGAGGCCCGTAGTACCTCCGCCGGCTCCGCCGCCCGAAGAACCGCCGACGAGGCTGGCCCCCGTCATACCCGTAGTACCTCCGACACCCTCGGCACCGACGCCCTCGACGCCGGTTCCTCCCGTGCCCTCTCCCCCTCCGGCACCGCCGTACGCCAGCGCGTCGGCAGCGTCCGCGAGGGGGCGCTCGCGCCGATCTGCGGGACGAAGCCGGGCGAAGAGGTCCGCTTCCCGCTCTTCGACGACGTCCTGGTGACAGCGGTGGAGACCGGCCGTGAGACGGTCGGCGGCTTCATCGTCTGGCACGGCGAGGTCCCCGGCACCACCGACCAGACGGTGCTGGTCACGCTGGACGGCGGCTGCGACGGCACGTCCGGCAACGAGTACCTGGGCGCCCAGTTCTCCCTGGGCGGCGCACTGTTCGACATCACCCCGACCGGCCCCGGGAAGGTCGTCATCTCCGAGACGACGCCACTGGTCGACGAACACGAGACGCAGGCGGTGCCGCCCCGGGCAGCCATGGCGCACGCCCCTCGTGCCCCCCGCGGTCTCCGTGATACCCGTACCCCCCGTAAGGGTCCCAAGGCGGCCTGCAAGGGCGGCGCGAACATCGCGGTCGTGGACACGCTGGTCGCCTACACCCCGAAGGCCAAGGCGGAGGCGGGCGGCGACGCCCAGATCCGCGCGCAGGCCGTGAAGGGCGTCACGCTGGCGAACGAGGCGTTCTCGACGAGCGGCGTCAACGTCCGCCTGCGGCTGGTGTACACGACGCCGGTCGACGTCCCGGCGGCGTACGACACCGTCTCGAACGCCTCGCTGGCCGCGTTCGCGAAGAAGGGCGACGGGATCGCCGACACGCTGCCGACGCTGCGCGACAAGTACGGGGCGGACCAGGTCAGCGTGATCGCGGGCGGTAAGGCGGCCGGCGGCATCGGGTACATCCCGGCGCCGCCGGGGCCGTCCTGGGCGGACTGGACGTACACGGTCGTCGCCCAGTCGGCGATCGCGAGTTACTCCTTCGGGCACGAGATCGGGCACAACCTCGGCTCCAACCACGACTGGACGACCGACCCGTCCCAGCCGGACAACGGGGCGAGCGGCTACTTCCCGTCGAAGGGCGAGTTCTCGACGCTGATGGCGTACGAATCGAGCTGCCGGACGGCGACGAAGGGCGCCTGCGGCCGGGTCAACCGGTTCTCCAACTCCCGTCAGAACTACCGTGGGTTGCCGCTCGGCAGGCCGATGACACAGACCGACTCGGCGGACTCGGCGGCGATCCTCGGCGCGAACGGCAAGGCGGTCGCGGCGTACCGCAAGGCCGTCACGGACGACTCGCTGTGCGGGGTGACGACGTCCGTCTCCCCGGCCGCCGCCGGCACGGTCACGCCCGAGACGCCGGGCCCGTACGCGAAGAACGCGACGGTCTACTTCACGGCGACGCCCGCCAAGGGGTACGTCTTCGACCACTGGATGCTGGACGGCAGGCAACAGGCGTCCAAGGCAACGAGGTTCGCGGTCTCGACCGCCAACGACCGTGCGCTGCAAGCCGTGTTCAAGAAGGGCACGACCCCCACGGCGAAGGTGACGACGAAGTCGTCCGGCAGCGGGACGGTGAAGGCGACGCCGACGAAGAAGTCGCTCGCCGCCGGGGATCCTCTCGTCGGCACCGAACTGCTCTACGAGGCTGTACCGGCAGCCGGTTGGAGCTTCGCGGGGTGGAAGATGAGCAGCGGCTCCTATGCGGGTGACCTCTCCCGGGTCGGCGTGCGGGTCGGTGAGAGCGACCAGGGTCTGGAGGCGGTGTTCGCGCCGCGCACGCTCACCCTTGAGCTGTGCCCGCACGGCCACGGCACGCTGACGGCGACCCGCACCGGCAAGTACGCCGCCGGAGACATCGCGATCGTGACGGCGAAACCGGCCAAGGGGCATGTCCTGACAGGCTGGTTGCTCGACGGACGCCCGTACGCGGGGAGCCCGTCCGGGGAGGCGATCGTCAGCTTCACCGACGGCCGCAGCCACACGCTGAAGGCGAAGTTCCGCAAGAAGTAGGCGAGTTGGCCGAGGCTCCCGCCGGCCTCCGTGGCCGGCGGGACGCGCGGCGCCGCCGGGCGGGAGGCCGGTGTGCTCCCGCCCCGCGGCGCCGGGTAGGGGGCGTTCGCGGTCTGCTTGCGCAGGGTCGCCGGGAAGGCCGGGAGGTTGACGGCGAACCT
>NZ_JBTYMC010000158.1:0-15165 GCF_054880855.1 Streptomyces sp. S6
GTGGGCGACGGAGGCGGGCTGCCGCTCGACGGAGGCGGGCGAGGCGGCGGGCGCCGGATGCCGCGAACTCTCGGACGGGGCCGGGAAGTGCGGGCCACCGACGGGTGCGCCCCAGGTGGCCTGCGGGCCGGGTCCGCTGCCGCCGCCGGACCAGCCCTGGGCGACGAGCACGCTCCCGACGAGCACGAGCGAGGTGACGCCGGCGCCGATGAGGACGGCCTTGGCGCGGCGCCCGGCGAGGTCGACGAGGCGAGCGCTCCGATGTCTGCCGGTGTGGGCCGGGTGGCGGGCGGGCCGGTGGGCGCCGTCTCGGCCGGGCCGGGAATCCAGGTAGCGGCGGCCTCCCCAGCCGAGCACGGTCTCGGCCAGCAGGATGTCCAACGCGTCGTCGAAGAAGCTGAGTTGCTCGGCGGCGTGCCGGCAGTAGCGGCACCCGGCGAGGTGTTCGCGGACGTCGGGCAGCAGGGTGCCGCCGCGGCGCAGGGGGACGTCGAGGAGGCGGTTGTAGAAACGGCATTCGTCGGAGGGCGCGAGTTCGCGGTGGGCGCGGACACAGCCGGTGCGGAATTGGGTGCGCGCCTCGGCCAGTCCGGCGGTCGCGGTCAACTCGTCGACGCCCAGCAGACCGGCTGGTATGGATATGGGTTCGGCTTCCACTTCCGCGTGCCACAAGAGGCATTGGGAGGCCGCCGGGAGGGCACGGAAAGCGGCGTCCGCGAGTTGTCGCCTTTCCGGTGTTCCGGCACGTGAGGCGCGCAGTCCGCGTCCGCCGACGGTCTTGCCGAGTTCCGGGAGGGCTTCGGGGACGGCGTCGGCTCCGGCCCATTCGCGGACGATGTCGCGGACGGCCACGAGGAATTGGGGGCGCAGTGCGCCGCCGGGACGGCCGCCGGCCAGCCTGCCGAGCACCCGGTGGAAGGCCGCCGCGGCCACGAGCTGCGGGGACTGTCCTCGGGCGGCGAGGCAGATCGCCGCGTACTCGTGGGCGGCACGCCAGTGCCGGGCGAGCAGCAGGGCCACGGCGCGGGAGCTCTCGCCCTCGGGGGCGGCCACCTGGGCCGCGAGGTTGCGGTCCGAGTCCTGGGGGTGCCAGCCGGGCCGGGGCGGATAGGGGGGACGAGGCGGGTTGGGCGACTGCACGGAACCATTTCCTTCCAAGCCGGCGCTGGGCACACGGAAAAGTGCCCGCCGGAAAAGCAGGTGCGTGATTGGTGCGTACCTGTGGCCGGATCGGTTCGCATGGCCTGAACCGACCCTCTTTAAGAGGGCCTTACCTTCGCACATATGCCCTACGGGAAACAAGAAGTTCGAGTGACCGAAGTTCAAACAGCCGGAATTTCAGATAAGTTACCGCCGGTATCCGTACCGGCATTCGATAACTTCCGGCGGCCTCCCTGGAAGGCGTCCCTCAACTTGTGAGCCCGTCCCACTTGATGGCACACGAAATCTTCAACTTGTGTACAGACCCACGACGTTCCGCGACGCCTGCGGGGCCCGCGAGTCGTCGGAGTCGTGATCGAACCGTGAGCGTCCAGGGGGTGGTGGCCGAAAGGCACCGCATCCGCCGTTAGGGTTTCTCGGCATGTGGCAAGGACAGCAGCCGCCCGGGGGAGAGCAGAACCCGCAGGCGCAGAACAATCCGTACCAGCAGCCGGGCTACCAGCAGCCCAACCCCTACCAGCAGCCCGGGTTCCAGCAGCCGAACCCCTACGCACAGCAGCCGGGCTGGGGCACGCCGACCGTGGCGAGCACCCCGCAGGCGCAGCCGGGAGGCGGCGGGAAGGGCGGCCGCAACCGGACGAAGACGGTCGCGATCATCTCCGCGTCCGCGGTCGCCCTGACCGCCGTGGTGACCGGTTTCGTCGTGCTCGGCGGCAAGGACGACGACACGAAGAACGAGGCCAAGAAGGACCCGAGCGCGTCTCCGTCGGTCTCGGCGCCCGCCTCCCCCTCGGAGTCCTCGGCCGCCGGGGGCAACCCGCGCAGCGGGGACACCGAGGAGAAGCCGACGATCGCCGGGTGGAAGGTCGTCGTGAACCCGAAGTGGGGCACCGCGTTCGACGTCCCGGCCGACTGGGAGGTGCAGCCGCCCGGGACCGCGCTCGGCTACGAGTGGGAGGACAAGTCCAAGCCCACCGGCTACGACTCGGTCATCATGTCCGGCGCCGCCGCCCTCAAGCCGAAGTGGTGCACGTCCGACGACGACAAGGACGGCAAGACCAGCGACACCCGCCTCGGGGTGACCGGCACGAAGGGCGCGTCCGGCGCGAAGAACACCGACGAGATCGCCGTGAACACGCCCGCCTGGTGGGTGTACGGCGGGTACACCAACCCGGACAAGAAGAGCATCACCTTCGACAAGAAGGGCACGCCCTACACCACCGCCGCGGGCATCGTGGGCAGCTACGGCTGGGCACGGTCGACGAACAACCCGACCAAGGGCAAGTGCGCGGCCGACGGCAAGGCGATCACGTTCGGCTTCAAGAACTCCAAGGGCGACTTCGTGTCCTGGACGCTGTCCACGGCGAAGGGCGTCAAGGAGGAGGTTCCGGACGCGACGATCATGAAGATCCTGAGCACGGTGCGGTTGCACGGGGATCCGGTGGAGGGCTGAGAAGCGGGGGGTGAGGGGCGGGGCGGTGAGGGGCGGCGCCCAGCTCCCCGCCCCGCCGCCGTCGGCCCCCTCACCCGATCCCGAAGGCCCCGTCCGGCGGCTCCGGCGAGGGCAGCGCGTCCGCGTCCCGCACCGGCCGCGCGTCCCCGATCAGTTTCCGCAGCCCCGGCCCGTGTTCCACCCTCGCCGGAAACGCGTCGGAGGCGGTACGCCGGGCCAGTGCGGGCAGGTCGAGCGGGCGGTGGGCGGCGACGAGGACGACGTTCCCGAACCGCCTCCCCCGCAGCACCGCCGGCTCCGCGACGAGCGCCAGCTCCTCGAACACCTCGGCGAACCCGGCGAGTTGGGACCGCAGAAACCCGAACGGCGCCGCGTCCGCGAGGTTCGCGAGATACACCCCGTCGCGCCGGAGCACCCGGTCCACCTCACGCACGTACCCTGCCGACGCCACCTGCGCGGGCACCCGCGAGCCCCCGAACACGTCCGCGACGACGACGTCGGCGGACGCGTCCGGAGCCTGCGCGAGCCATTCCCTGGCGTCGGCGGCATGCAGAGCGAACTCCCCTTCGGGCAGGGGCAGTTGCTCGACGACCAGTTCCAGCAACCCCCGGTCGAACTCCACGACGTGCTGCCGAGCCCCAGGCCGGGTCACCGCGAGATACCGAGGCAGCGTGAGCGCGCCCCCACCGAGGTGCACGACATCGAGCCCGTCCGCGATCACGTCCAGCACATGCCCGAGCCGCCGGACGTACTCGAACTCCAGATACTCGGGCGCGTCGAGATCGACGTACGACTGAGGCGCCCCGTCGACCGTGAGCAGCCAAGCCCGCTCCCGATCGACATCAGGCATGAGCTTGGCAAACCCATGATCGACGGCACGGAAGACGGGGACGGGCTCGGGGTTCACCCTGTCATTGTGCCTGGTGCCGGGGGTCTTTCAGGGGCGCGGGGTCAACCCAGCACGGCGGTGACGGTCCCGGCCCCCACCGTCCTGCCGCCCTCACGGATCGCGAACCCGAGACCCGCCTCCAACGGCACCTCCCGCCCCAGTTCGACCGTCATGTCGACCCGCTCCCCCGGCCGCACCACAGCGACCTCCCCCAGGTCCACGACCCCCACCACATCCGCCGTACGGATGTAGAACTGCGGCCGGTACCCGGTGGAGACCGGCGTGGCCCGCCCGCCCTCCTTCGCGGACAGCACGTACACCTGCGCCGTGAACCTCCGCCGAGGCACCACGCTCCCCGGCGCCGCGACGACGTGCCCCCGCCGGACGGCGTCCCGGGGCACCCCCCGCAGCAGCAGCGCGACGCTGTCCCCGGCCTGCGCCTCCTCCATCGGCTTCCCGAAGGTCTCGACTCCGGTGACGACGGTGTCGACGCCGGCGCCGAGCACTTCGACCCGGTCCCCGACCCGCACGGTCCCCCGCTCGACGGCCCCGGTGACGACGGTCCCGCGCCCGGTGATGGTGAGGACGTTCTCGACGGACAGCAGGAACGGCGCGTCGAGATACCGCTCGGGCATCGGCACGTACGTGTCGACCGCGTCGAGCAGCGCCTCGACGGACGCGACCCAACGCCGGTCACCCTCAAGGGCCTTGAGCCCGGAGACCCGGACGACCGGCGCGCTGTCGCCGCCGTACCCGTGCGTGGTGAGGAGGTCGCGGACCTCCAGTTCGACGAGTTCGACCAGCTCGTCGTCCGCGCCGTCGGCCTTGTTGAGGGCGACGACGATGTGGTCCACGCCGACCTGCCGGGCCAGCAGGACGTGCTCGGCGGTCTGCGGCATGATCCCGTCGAGCGCGGAGACGACGAGGATCGCCCCGTCGAGCTGGGCCGCGCCGGTGATCATGTTCTTGACGAAGTCGGCGTGCCCCGGCATGTCGACGTGCGCGTAGTGCCGAGTGTCGGTCTCGTACTCGACGTGCGAGATGTTGATGGTGATGCCGCGGGCGGCCTCCTCGGGGGCGCGGTCGATGCGGTCGAACGGCACGAAGGTGCCGGTGCCCCGGTCGGCGAGGACCTTGGTGATGGCGGCGGTGAGGGTGGTCTTGCCGTGGTCGACGTGGCCCATCGTGCCGATGTTGAGATGCGGCTTGGTGCGTACGTACGCGGTCTTGGACATGGCTGAACCTCGAAGCTGTAGCCGTGGGAAAAGAGACGGGACCCCGGTGATCCGTCCGACCCTCCCCTCGCGGGGTCCGCCGGACTTCCGGGGGAGGGTCAGCTTCGGGCGCCGTCGACAGCGGCCAGGACGTACAGGACGGCAGCCTTCGGGGCATCCGCGACGGCGGATGCTGCGAGGTGGAAGGCGTACCGGAACATGTGCTCGATCCTCGTCGAAGTACCGGCACACGTCGAACGATTTTCCGTGCCGTGCCGTTCAGTGCCGTCTCGGTGACAAGACCCATACAGCGATCAGACGTCTTCGTGGGCTACCGTCACGGAATGCTCGATGCCACCACCCGCTCTGGGGGCACCGCCACGGCCTCTCCCCGGGCCGCCGACGCTGAGCTCGCCGTACCCGTCGCCGCGCCGGCGAGGCGGTACGCGCGCGTGCTGCTCGCTCCCTGGTCCCGTTTCTCGCTGCTGGTCGCGCTGCTCGCGGCGGCGGGGGCGAGTGTGCTGCTCTTCGAGCCGCAGAAGCTCCTGGAGGACGGCTGGCCGCCCCATATGACGGGTGCCTCGGCCGCCGCCGTCTTCACGGTCGCGTACGCGCTGTGCACGGTGGCCTTCGTGCCCCGCCCGTTCCTGAACCTTGCCGCAGGCGCTCTGTTCGGCTGGGAGGTGGGGCTCGTGACGACGCTCGTGGGGACGGTCCTCGGCTCCGGGATCGCCTTCGGGCTCGGCCGGACGCTGGGGCAGGACGCGCTGCGGCCGTTGCTGCGGGGGCGGGTCCTGAAGGCGGCGGACGGCCAGTTGAGCCGGCACGGCATGCGGTCGATGCTGGCGGCGCGGCTGTTCCCCGGGATGCCGTTCTGGCTGGCCAACTACGGCGCCGCCGTCTCCCGCATCGGCTGGTTCCCGTTCCTGTTCGCGACCGCGCTGGGCTCGGTGCCCAACACGGCCGCGTACGTCGTCGCCGGGGCGCGGGCGTCGTCCCCGACGTCACCGGTGTTCCTGATCGCCGTCGCGGCGATCGCGCTGCCGTCGGTGGCGGGGGCTGTGGTGGCGTGGCGCAAGAGGCATCACTTCCGGGGGAAGTGAGTTCAGACGGCCTCCAGGATCATCGCGTTGGCCAGTCCCCCGGCCTCGCACATCGTCTGTAGCCCGTACCGCGCCCCCCGCTCCCGCATCGAGTGCACCAGCGTCGTCGTCAGCCGCGTCCCGCTCGCGCCGAGCGGATGTCCGAGGGCGAGCGCGCCGCCGTCCACGTTGACCCGGTCGAGGTCGGCGCCGGTCTCCTGGCGCCAGGCGAGGACGACGCCGGCGAACGCCTCGTTGATCTCGAAGAGGTCGATGTCGTCGAGGGTGAGTCCGGCGCGGCGCAGCACCTTCGCGGTGGCCGGGATGACGCCGGTCAGCATGAGGAGGGGGTCGGAGCCGGTGACGGCGAAGCTGTGGAGGCGGGCGAGGGGGCGCAGGCCGAGGCGGGCGGCGGCGCCGGCGGAGGCGATGAGGACGGCGGAGGCGCCGTCGTTGATCGGGCTGGCGTTTCCGGCGGTGACGTTCCACTCGATCTGGGGGAAGCGTTCGGCGACGGCGGGGTCGTAGTAGGCGGGCTTGAGGCCGGCGAGGATCTCGGGGGTCGTGCCGGGGCGGACGGACTCGTCGCGGGTGACGCCGTCCAGGGGAGCGACCTCGGTGTCGAATCGGCCCCGTCCCCACGCGTCGGCGGCCTTGTGGTGCGAGGACGCGGCGAACTCGTCGAGCTGCGCGCGGGTGAGGGACCACTTCGCGGTGATCAGTTCGGCGCTGACGCCCTGCGGGACGAGGCCCTCCGGGTAGCGCCGGGCGACCCCGGGTCCGAAGGGGTCCTTGCCCTCCGGGACGTTCGACCACATCGGCACCCGGCTCATCGACTCGACCCCGCAGGCGACGACCAGGTCGTAGGCGCCCGCCATCACCCCCTGCGCGGCGAAGTGCACGGCCTGCTGGGAGGAGCCGCACTGCCGGTCCACCGTCGTCGCGGGCACGGACTCCGGGAAACCGGCGGCCAGGACGGCGTACCGGGTGGTGTTCATGGCCTGCTCGCCGACCTGGTCGACGGTGCCGCCGATGACGTCGTCCACGAGCGCGGGGTCGACTCCGGCGCGGTCGACGAGGGTGCGCAGGGTGTGGGCGAGGAGGTCGACGGGGTGGACGTGGGACAGGGCGCCGCCGGGTTTGCCCTTGCCGACGGGAGTGCGGACGGCTTCGACGACGACGGCGTCACGCATGGCATGCCTCCGAGGGGTGAGTTTGAATTCCAAACCCACAGTAGCTCGAAGGCAACCCCCTGGACCAGCTAAGTTGGAAATCCAAACCCTCCCCTAAACTGACCACATGGCCGCCCCCAAGGACCCCCGCCCCTGCTCCATCGCCGACGCCCTCTCCCTCGTCGGCGAGAAATACGCCCTCCTGATCGTCCGCGAGGTCCTCATGGGCAACGGCCGCTTCGACCAGCTCGTCCGCAACATCGGCGCCCCGCGCGACGTCCTCTCCGCCCGCCTGCGCCGCCTGGTGGACGCGGGCATCCTCACGAAGCACACCTACTCCGACCGCCCCCTCCGCCACGAGTACCGCCCCACCCCGCCGGCCCTCGACCTCGAACCGGTCCTCCTCATGCTCATGGCCTGGGGCGACCGCCACCTCCACCCCACGGCCCCGCCCATGTCCCTGGAACACACCTGCGGCCACGAACTGATCCCCACGGTCACCTGCACGACCTGCGGCCACGAGGTGACCCACGAGGACCTCACACCCCATCCCCAAGCCCCGGGCTGGACCCTCACGGGCCCCATCACGACCTGACGACATCCACCCCGAACACCGCCTCGCACTCAGGACACCGGGCCCGCCCGAAAAGCCGGCTCACCGAAGCCGCCAACTCGTGCCGCCCGCTCTCGACGGCCAGGGTGTACAAACGGGCCCCGATGCCGGTCAGTCCGGCGGGGTCGGCCGGCAGCAGTTCGAGGTCGAACTCGTCGTGGTCCTCCCCCACCGAGGCGGACCACTGCGCCTCGCACTGCGGGCACTCGACCTCGAACTCCTCAAGGAGCAGCTCCAGTTCGGTCGACCAGAACGGCACCCCCTCGAACGCGAGCAGCCCCTGGAGGTGCTGCACGAAGCCGTACCCGAAGTCACCGGTCTCGCCCGCCGGCAGCTCCGCGAGGACGTCCCGGGCCACCGGCAGCAGCTCACGGATCTGCGCTTCGTACCGCGCCCGCTCCTCGGCGCCCGCCGCGCCGACGACGTGCCCCGCCATGAGAACCGCCTCGCCGCGAGCGCCGGGCGCACGGCCCGTGGCGATGTCGGTGAGCAGGGGGAGGGCGGCGAAACTCGCGGTGTAGACGGTCCCTTGGTGGCAGAGGGCGGACCAGAGGCCCGACCAGATCTCCTTGTCGCCCGGCCCGCCGTCGAGACCGGCGAAGAGGCCGGGGATGTCGTCGGCGGGGCCGTAGGCGTGGCTGAGGCGGGACCAGTCCGTCGTCATGGACGGAGATTCTGCCCGGCGCCCCGCCCGCCTCTCCCCGCGCCCGCCTCACGCCTCCAGCGCGTACACGTCCAGCCGCCCGCACATCCCGAACTTCCCCCGCTCGGCGGGCTGTTCGGCCCGCACCACGGCGTCCCGCAGATGTGAGGCGTCGCCCCGGACGAGCCGTTCGAGGTGCTCCTCGGTCGCTCGGGCGGCGGCGAGGGCGCCGGCCTCCCAGCGTGCCCGCCACTCGTCCAGCCGGGGTCGGACGAGGGCGGCGGCGGAGGTGTGGAAGGCGTCCAGGGAGGCGGGGGACTCGCGGAGCAGCCGGTACCCCTCCAGGGCCAGGTCCCGGCGTCTGCGGGCGACTTGCTCCTGTTCCTCGCGGGACGCGTCCGGCGGGATGCGGGTGGCCGAGGCGTACGTGTCGGGGTCGGTCAGGTACTCCGGGGGGAGCGTGAGGACCGCGTCGCCCGCCTCGGGGAGGCCGGAGTTCTGCATGAGGACGGCGATCTGGAGGTCGTCCTCGTTGACGAGGCGGTGGACGGTGCCGGGGGTGAACCAGGCGACCGTGCCCGGCGCGAGAGGGGTGACCTCGAAGCCGGACGCCGTGAGGGTCTCGACGGCACCCTGGCCGCCGGTCACCACGTACCCCTCCGAACAGGCCAGGTGCATATGGGGAGTTCCGCCGTGGAGGCCGTCGGCGGCGGGCCAGTCGTACACGCACAGGCGGGACAGACCGACGCCGCCGGGCAACCCCGCGAAACCGTTCACCACGGTCGCTCCTCAAGGTACTTGGCGATGTCGCCGCGCTCCCAGGCCCCGTCGGCGACGATCACCCGGTAGCGCCGGGTGAGGGTCTCGCCCGGCGGCAGCTCCAGTTCCTCGAAGAAGGCCCAGGAGGGGGCGATGGCGGCGAAGGGCTCGTTGCGCACGAACCAGTGGGCGGGATGCCCGTCCGCGTTCTCGGGGGCGTGGGCGAGGACGACGGTGGCGTACCCGTCGGCGCCGTCGTGCTCGCCGGAGAGGGCGAGCCACTCCCCCTGGGTGCCCATGAGTTCGGGGCCCTCCCCGTGGGGGCCGATGATGCGGCCGTCCCGGAAAGCGCGGGGACCTCGCCAGAACAGCCCGGTGTAGCCCGCCATTTCACGCCCGGCGGTGGTGGGGCTGCCGAACAGGAGAGGTTCCGTACGCCGGTTGGTGATGGCGCTCGTCCACGTCAGCGCCCAGGACCGGGAGTCCGGGTCGACGTCGTGGACCTCGACCCGGCGCGTCTCCTCGGCCCACAGCTCACCGTCGTACGGGTGCCAGGTGAGCCGCTCGGCGATCACTGCGCGGCCGTCCGCCGCGCTCACCTCGTCGAAGCCGACGTGCCGCATCGAGCCCACGCGCTCGGGGATCGCAAGGTAACCCTCGCCGTGCACATAGGAGTTGCCGCCCCACAGGTTCGCGCCGGAGAGGTGCGAGGCGGTCAGGGAGAGGCCCTTGTGCCAGCGGTGGTCGTTGGGCCGGTAGTCGGTGACGACGTCCCCGGCGAGCGTGCGCAGCGGGTGGATGTACGGCTTGGGCGCCTCCCAGTCGGCCTCCGCCCGGTAGACGTAGGAGAGGAGTTCGACGCCGGTGACCGGCTCGGTGACGGTGATGTGCTCACCGTGCGCGTGGACGAGCCTCACGCGGACCCCTCCTCGGGCGCCCAGCCGGGCGCACCCCCGTGCAGGGCCGTGTAGTACGGGTCGCCCTCGCCGATCTCGCCGCGCCGGACGGTGACGTCGGTGAACGCCGACTTGTAGAGCGCGCTGACGAGTTCGAGGCTCGCCCGCCCCTCCTCGCCGCTCAGCCTCGGCCGTTCACCGGCACGCATGCTCGCGACCAGTTCCCGCAACTGCTCCAGGTGCGAACTCGGCACGTCCGCACCGAAGTCGAGCCAGGACGCGGCCTCCTGCTCGGAGACGCCGGGCGCCGGGGTGATCGTCCAGTTCGCGTTGGAGTGGCCGTAGAGGTGGACCAGTTCGACGGTCGCGCGCTCGCAGTCGATGCGGATCCGGCTGACCTCGTCGGGGCTGAGGACGCTGTTGACGACGGTCGCCATCGCGCCGTTCTCGAAGCGCAGCAGCGCGGTGGAGACGTCCTCGGTCTCCACGTCGTGCACGAGCCGTCCCGCCATGGCGCGCACCTCGCTCCACGCGCCGAGCAGGTCGAGCATCAGGTCCATCTGGTGGATGCCGTGGCCCATCGCGGGCCCGCCGCCCTCGGTGGCCCACCGGCCGCGCCAGGGGACGGCGTAGTAGGCGGTGTCCCGGTACCAGGTCGTCTGGCAGTGCGCGACGAGCGGCCGGCCGAGGGCCTTCTCGGCGAGGAGCCGGCGGACGTGCCGGGTGCCGGAACCGAAACGGTGCTGGAAGACGATGGAGGAGTAGGGGCCGGTCGCCGTCCCCTCCTCGGCGGCGACGGCGTCGTACTCGGCCAGCGTCAGGACGGGCGGCTTCTCGCACAGCACCCAGGCGCCGGCCCGCAGCGCGGCCTGGCTCTGGGCGCGGTGCAGGGTGGGCGGCGTGCAGATGGTCACCAGGTCGGGGCGCTGCTCGGCGAGCATCAGCTCCAGGTCGGTGTACGGGTGCGGGACACCGCCCTCGGCGCAGAACGCGGCGACGGCCTCGGCATTGACGTCGACGGCCGCGACGATCTCGACCTCGCCCTCCTCGGCGAGCTTCCGGAGCGCCGGGAGGTGCGAGCCGCGGCCGATGGCACCGGTACCGATGACGGCCGCGCGGATCCTCCGGCCGGTGAGGGGAGCGGTGGGGGGCATGGGCTGATCAGCACTCCTCGATCTGGCGGTCGTCCGCGCCAGCCGGGGAACGACCCTCGCAGCAAGCGCTTTCTCTCGCCAGCAACGTATGTGGCGACGGTGGGGTGGGTCAACAGGTCGAATAGGTGGATAAGGGGGCCCGGCGGACCCTGTTTCCCGGCCTGTCCTCCTAGGACGCTACGCTGCCCCCTGCACCCGTTGATCTCCGCGCGCGGCGTGCTGCCGTGTCACCGGCGGCCGTCGGCGTCGTTCCCGTGTTCCTCAGTCTGTTCCCGATCGGCACTTGGACTCCGTAACCTCATGTCTTGGTTTGAATCCCTCATCCTCGGACTCGTCCAGGGGCTGACCGAGTTCCTCCCCGTCTCCTCCAGCGCGCACCTGCGGCTCACCGCGGCGTTCTCCGGCTGGGAGGACCCCGGTGCCGCGTTCACGGCGATCACGCAGATCGGCACGGAAGCGGCGGTGCTGATCTACTTCCGCAAGGACATCGGGCGGATCATCTCCGCCTGGGCGCGGTCGCTGTTCAAGAAGGAGATGCGCGCCGACCACGACGCCCGCATGGGCTGGCTGGTGATCGTCGGCTCGATCCCGATCGGCGTCCTCGGGCTCACCCTCAAGGACCACATCGAGGGGCCGTTCCGCGATCTGCGGATCACCGCGACGATGCTCATCGTCATCGGCGTCGTCATGGGCGTCGCCGACCGGCTCGCCGCCCGCGACGAGGCCGACCGTCCGCACCGCGCGCCCAAGCAGCGCAAGGCCCTGGAGAACCTCGGCGTCAAGGACGGCCTGATCTTCGGCTTCTGCCAGGCCTGCGCCCTCATCCCCGGCGTCTCCCGCTCCGGCGCCACCATCACCGGCGGCCTCTTCATGGGCTACAAGCGCGAGGCCGCCGCCCGCTACTCCTTCCTCCTCGCCATCCCCGCCGTCCTCGCCTCCGGCCTCTTCGAGACGAAGGACGCCCTGGAGAGCGACCACGTTTCCTGGGGCCCCACCCTCTTCGCCACCGGCATCGCCTTCGTCTCCGGCTACGTCGTCATCTCCTGGTTCATGAAGTTCATCAGCACCAAGTCCTTCATGCCGTTCGTGTACTACCGAGTGGCGCTGGGCATCGTGATCATCGCGCTGGTCAGCGCGGGTGCGCTGAGCCCGCACGCGGCGGAGTCGGCGGGCTGAGAAAGCCGACAGCGGCAGGAGGCCCCCTTCGCGAGCAATATGCGAGGGGGGCCTTGTTGTCAGGGGCGCGGGGCTGTATCTCGTCTGCGGCTATCGCCACACAACCTGAAGCACCACCCCATCAGGCACTCACCGCCCATACGCCTGCTCACAGATCCGAGCCTCCGCGCTCCCCTCCCGCCACCCCCCGTACTGCCTCCCCAGCGCACACACATCCGCCTGCTTCCGAACCTCCGACTCCACATCAGGAATCTCGATCCGAGGCTCGTCAGGAACAGCAGGCCGCTGTGGCCGAACCCGATGCTGGGGCACCGGTTCCCGCTCCGGCGCGGGCACCCGGGCCGGTGCCGACACCCCGTCCCCGCCCCGCCGCACCGCGGGCGACTCCGTACTCGCCGGGGCGACCATGTCCAGCGCCTCCCTGGCCGGCGCCTGAATCACCCGTGTCCGCGCCTTCCCGTCGGGACGGGGCAGCGGCGGAACCGAGGGGACGGCGGACGCCCCCGGCGCGGGGGGATGGTGCTGGACGGTCACGCATCCGGTGAGAGCGGAGGCGGCGACGGTCACCAGCAGGGTCGCGGTAGTCGTCGTACGGTGCACCCGCGCAACTCTGTCGGCTCCGGCGCCGGGAGGGGCGGTGGACAAGCGGAGGTTGGTCCGCACGGGTGATCTCCTGCCCCGTACGGACGTCCAGGGGCGGCGCGAACTGACGCCGCGCCCCCGCCGTCACGCCCCCGAGCGCCCCCTCACTCCCCCGTGGCCCCGTCGATCCGCTCGCGCAGCAGGTCCGCGTGTCCGTTGTGCCGGGCGTACTCCTCGATCATGTGGGTGTAGATCCACCGCAGGGTGAACGGCTCGTCGGTGAACCGGCTCTTGCCCTGGGACAGATCGTCGAGCGCGAAGCGGGCGGCCTGCTCCCGGGCGGCCTCGATCTCGCGCTGCCAGGTGGCGTGCGCCTCGGCCCAGGTGTCCTGCTCCGTGAGGTGGAACTCGCCGTCGGGATCGGCGTCGCTGTAGTAGATCGGCCCCGCCTGCTCCCCCGCGAGCACCCGCCGGAACCACGACCGCTCGACGTCCGCCATGTGCCGGACGAGCCCCATCAGCGACAGCTCCGACGGCGCCACCGCGGCCGTCCTCAACTGCTCGTCGCTCAACCCCTCGCACTTCCGGGCGAGAGTCTGCCGGTGATACTCCAACCAGCCCTCCAGCATGTCCCGTTCGGACGCGTTCTGGGCGGGTTCGGTGCGCTGAATACTCATCCCGGCATGATCCCGCACACCTCCCCCGCCCGCCCACGCGTTTTCACCGCCCCAGCATCCCCCGCAGCAACTCCCGCACCCCGTCCCGGACTTCCCCCTCCGGCGGCACCCGGAACGCCCCCGCCGCGCACGAGAACATCAGCCCGTCCGCCCAGGCCACGAGCGACAGCACATGCCGCTCCGGCTCCCGGGACCCGACCCCCACCAGCACCTCCCGCAGCACCGCCTGGAACCGCGCCCCCGTGGCGTCGTAGACCTCCCTCAACTCCCGTCGCCGCGTGGCCTCCAGCGCCAGTTCGTACCGCGCGATCACCAGCACCCGGTCCCCGCCCAGCAGCCGGTGGACGGCCCCGGCGAGCGCACCGGCGAGCGCGTCCAACCCCTCCTGCGGGCCGGGGAGTTCACCGAGTCCGAGCACCTCCGCCTCCCGCTCGGCGTGCCGCCGGACGGCGAGTTCGAGCAGTGCCTGACGGGTCCGGGCGAGATTGGAGGTGGACCCCTGCGCGAGCCCGGCGGCCTCGTCGACGGCGCGATGGGTGAGGCCCCGCATACCGCGCTCGGCGAGGAGAGCGAGGGCGGCGTCGGCGACGCGGTCGGAACGAGAGGCGCGGGAGGTGTCCGAGGCGCCTGCGGGTTCGGGCGTGGGGAGAGGTTCCGGCATGCCCCCAACCTACCCCTCCCCCACTACACCCGTAGTACAGTCGACATCGTCACTACACCTGTAGTCCGAGGAGAGAGTATGCGCACCCTCGTCATAGGCGCCGGCATCGGTGGCCTCACCGCCGCCGCGGCCCTCCACCGCGCCGGCGCCCACGTCACCGTCCTCGAACGCGCCCCCTCCCTGGCCCCGATCGGCTCCGCGATCTCCCTCGCCCCGAACGCGCTCAGCGCCCTCGACCTCCTCGGCGTCGGCGACGAGATCCGGGACCTGGCGGCATGGCAGGGGGACGGCGGGCTCCGCACACCCGGCGGGCGCTGGCTGTCGCGCTCCGGCGCAGAGGCCGCACAGGCCCGTTTCGGCGGGCCTCTCGTCATGCTCCCGAGAGCCACCCTCGTCGACACGCTCGCCGCCCTCCTCCCGCCGGACGCGATCCGCACCGGCGTGCGCGCGACGCTCACCGACCCCGGGGACGCCACCCGGCCGGCCCAAGTGGCCACACCGGACGGCGAGTTGGCAGCCGACCTGGTCGTCGGCGCGGACGGCGTCCACTCCGTCGTCCGCAAGGCGCTCTTCCCGGACCAACTCGGGGCGGTGTACGCCGGGTTCACCACGTGGCGGGTGCTCATCCCGTTGCCCGGCGTGGAGTTCGCGTCGCACGAGACGTGGGGGCGGGGACAGTTGTGGGGGTCGCATCCGTTGCGGGACGGACGGGTGTACGCGTACGCCGCCGCTCTCGCTCCCGAGGGTGAGCGGGCCGTCGACGAGCGGGCCGAGCTGCTGCGGCGGTTCGGCGACTGGCACCGGCCGGTGCCGGAGATCCTGGCGGCCGTCGGCGCCGGGGACGTCCTGCGGCACGACGTGCACCGGATCGCCGTCCCGCTCCCCGCCTTCCACCGGGGCCGGGTCGCGCTGCTCGGGGACGCGGCGCACGCGATGCCGCCGAGTCTCGCGCAGAGCGGCAACCAGGCGATCGAGGACGCCGTCGTCCTCGCGCACCACCGCGCCGACCTGTCCGCGTACACGGCCGCGCGCC
>NZ_JBTYMC010000159.1:0-14979 GCF_054880855.1 Streptomyces sp. S6
GTCCTGCGGCCGACTCGGCGTAGGCGGCGGCCAGTTGGGTGTATCCCTCGGCGATGTGGAAGGTGCCGGCGAACGCCTCGCGCGGGTCGACCGACGTGTCCTAGGCGCGAGCCGCAGGCGCGAGCCGCAGGCGCCCCTCCGGGTCGACCACGTAGGTGAACGGCTCCGCCAGGTCCTCGGCGCACTGCCGGGCGGCCCAACTCCCCAGCCGGGACGGCGTGTCGACGAGCGCACCGGCGCCGTCCGGCCGGACGAGGGCGGCCAACTCCGCAGGGCCGACGTAGAGATACATGACGCCGAGTGTGCCGGACGCCGGACACGAGAAGGGCGGAGCCTGCACGGCCCCGCCCTCCAGCTCGCCGACCTCGGTGGTCGGCCCTTCACCTCACGGGTCTCGACGGCCCGCTCTCACCGCGCCGGCCGCGGCGGTGGGCCTTTCATCTCGCCAACTTCAGCGACCGGCCCGCCACCTGAACAGACCCCAGCGGCCGGCCCGCCACCCGCTCGCGAGCCTCCGCGTTCCCGCTCCCGCCCCGGCGAACTCCGGCGAACTCCAGGGAACTCAAGGGACCTCCGGCGAACCCGAACCCCCTACCGCCCCCACGCCCACTTCAGCCGGTCCGCGCCGGACTGGTTCGTCGTCGTGAGCCACGGGTTGGCGGCCGGGCCGGTCAGGGTCTGGAGGGAGTACGTGTCGCCGGTCCGCAGGCCGGGCCAGTACACGGCGCCCATGTGCAGCGCGCGGAAGACGTCGGTGTCGGCCTGGATGAAGGAGATCTCGTTGTTGCCGACGTTGGAGCCGTTGTAGTCGAGGCCGCTCGTCATGGTCGCGCCGAACTCGTCGGCCACGGTGCGGTACGCGCAGTCGCCGAGGCGGGTCTTGAGGTCGGTCACCCACTCGTCGTAGGTGCGGTTGCCCCAGAAGCCGTAGTGGTGGAGGGACAGGTACGTACCCTTGAGCCGCGGATCGGCGCAGACGGAGACGACGCTGTCGTTGTACCCGCTGCCGCTGACGAAGATCCGGTTACGCGGCACCTTCGGGAAGGTGTCGATCCACTTCGCGGCGATGTCGGCCCACTCGGTGGGCGTGTAGCCGTGCGGCTCGTTCATCGGCTCGAAGTACACGCGGCTGTTGTACCGGTAGGCGCTCGTGACGGTCTTCCACATCGGCCAGTACGTCGCCTGGTCGTCGATGAACCCGTCCTTCCGGTCGCCGGAGCCCTCCCAGTAGGAGACGATCACCTTGAAGCCCTGCGCGGTCGCCGCGTCGATGACCGCGCGGTAGGAGTGCCAGTACTTCCCGTTCACCGTGTACGGGTTGATCGGGATGCGGACGGTGTTGGCGCCCAGGTTGGCCCGGAACGCGGCGATGATCCGCGTCGCCTTGTGGAACGTCTGCGCGTACGTGTCCGAGAGGGACAGCCCCGACAGGACGACTTCGTCGTTGGCGTAGTTGTCGCGCGGGTCCGCCCAGTTGACACCCTTGAACTGGCTCGTGTTCGTCGCGGTCGCGGCGGTGCGGTCGGCGGCGGACGCCGGGACACCGGCGCCCAGGGCCGCGACACCGGCGAGGGCCACGGCGGTGGCGACCAGCGAACGGACACGGGGACGCCGGGAGTTACGGGAACGCAGGGGCACGGCAGTACCTTCTTCACGACGGACGCGGCCCCCGCCGCGCATCGGCCGGTGCCCGCGTCTTGAGCCGGGGTGATCAACGCGGTGAGTCTGGGTCGGCGCCCACGAACTTGTCAAGGATGTTGCACCCAGATTTCAGCAAGCGCTTACCCTCCAGGTGGGACGGCGTTGTCAGTGGCCGCCGCTAGCGTGCTCGACGTGACGGAACGGGAACAGCGCGCCGCCCTCGACCATGTGCTGGCGTTGATCGCGGACGCCCCCTGGAGCGCCTCGCTGGTGCTGCGCGGGAGCATGACGATGCCGGCGTGGGTGGGGGACGCCGCGCGCCCGCCGGGTGATCTGGACTGGATCGTGCTGGAGGAGGAGACGGGCGTCGACCCGGAGGACCCGTACCCGTACGCGTGGCACATCGAGGACGTCCAGCAGTGGCCGGAGGCGTTCGCGGGGGCGGCGGGCTACGACCTGTGGCGCGAGGAGGAGTTCGGCACCGGCGGGGAGCGGCGGATCCTGCCGCCGGAGGGGCTGTCGTGGGTCGACTCCGAGGACGTCGACCCGAGTCCGCCGTACCACGACCTGGTGGAGCGGATACGGGACCGGCCGTACGCGGGCGCGGGTGTCGTCCTGGACGCGGCGGGGGCGCGCGACGAGGGGAACTGGACGTATGCCGGGTACGACATCCCTGGTGTGCGCCTGAGCATTCCCTGGCGCACGGAACACCCCGGAACGCTCACCGGGGCCGTGCAACTGGACTTCGCCCGGGACGAGTTCCTGCCCGAACCGCCCGTCTGGACACTGGTCCCGCGTGCGGGCGGCCACCCTCCGACCCCGGTCCGTACGGCGAGCCGTGAACTCTCCCTCGCCTGGAAGCTCCTGTGGCTGCGCACCGACGCCGCCACCGAGGGCCGGGCTCAGGCCAAGGATCTCTACGACGCGGTCCTCCTCGCGGAGTCCCCCCGCACCCGCCTCGGCCCCCGCCTCCTGCGCCGCGTCCTCGGCGCCTTCGACCCCGCGTCGGTCACCGACTGGGACGTGGAGTGGCCCGAGTGCGCCTCGGGCGGTCATGCCGGGCAGTGGCTGGACCGGCTGCGACGCGCTCTGGAACATCCGGCCCGCGACGTCCCCGGGGGTGCCTGAACCACCCCACGACCGGAACGGCCCCTCCCTCTCAGAAAAACGCCGATCCCGACCCTCCGTCCGCAGAGAACGGCCGCCGCGCGAGCGGCCCGGCGCCGATCGGCGGTGCCTGAATGATCCGGGCCAAATCCCGCTGGATCCCCTCCGCCTCCGCACGAACCTGGGCGGGTATGTCCCCGCGTTCGGCGACGAGACGGTCGAATATGGGCGTGTAACTGAACACGTCGAGTCTGTTTTCCTGCCTGACGGGCCCAGAACACTCGGCTGGGCGGGGTGGCGCATACGGTACTGAGCCTACGGGGTGGATCAACGCGCCCACCAGCGCGGTTGCTTCGGTATGTGGGCGGCTGGGGGCGCACGGTGGCTGATCACGCGGTTTCCCCGCGCCCCCCGGACACCTGCGGCCCTGTTCCTTCGAACCCTCACGCCTCCGTCAGCAGCCGCCACCCCGGCGCATAGTTCCCGTGCAGGACGAGCGACGCCGCCCCCACCGCCCCGACCGTCTCGCCGATGACGCTCTGGTCGACGCGGATCGCCCGGATCGTGCGCGCCACGGACGTCCGGTTGACGGCCGCCTCGATCTCCTCCCGCATGAGTCCCTCGATCCCGCGCAGCGCCTCTCCCCCGAGGACGATCCGCCCGACGTCGAGCAGGCTCGTGGCCCCCCGCGCGGCCTGGCCGATGCGGCGGGCGGCCCGGCGGACGACGTCGAGGGCGGCCTCGTCGCCGGCGCGGGCGGCCTTGCGGAGGGCTTTCCAGTCGAGGTGGACGGAGTCGGGGGAACCGGTGACTCCCGCACGCGCGGCGGCATCCGTCCCGTGGCGTTCGAACAGGTCCTGGATGATCGCGGCCGGTGAGCAGTAAGGCCCGAGGCAGTCGTACGCGCCGCACTGGCAGACCCGGTCCCCGGGCTCGACCGGCATGTGGCCGAACTCCCCGGCGTTCCCGGAGTCGCCGTGGAGCACGGTGTTGTCGAGGACGATCCCGGCGCCGACCCCGGTCCCGAGGTAGACGAAGAGGAAGCTCCCGGCGCGCGCGGCGCCCCCGATCCACCGCTCCCCTATGGCCGCGGCGGTCGCGTCGTTGTCGAGCGCGACGGGCAGCCCGGTGGCCGCGGCGAACATCTCGGTGAGCGGCACCCGCCCCCACCCGGGAAAGTTCGGCGGCGACACGACGGCCCCGGTGGTCCCGTCGAGCGGCCCCGGCTCGGCGACGCCGAGCCCGAGGAGCCGCCCCCGGTCGACCCCGGCCCGCTCCACGAGCCGCAGGGCCGCCCGGGATACCCGGTCGACGAGGTCGTCCGGCTCCCAGGGCTCGGTGAGCCTCAGCCGCCTGCTCCCCACGACCTGCCCGGAGAGGTCGACGACGACGATGACGGCGGCGTCCGGATCGAGGTGGACGCCGAGCGCGTACGCCCCGTCGGCGCGCAGGGACAGCAGCGTGCGCCGCTTGCCCCCGTTGGACGGGGCCTGCCCGGCCTCGGCGACGAGCCCGGCGTCGAGGAGCTTGCGGACGACGTTGGAGACGGTCTGGTTGGTGAGCCCGGTCAGCGCGGCCAGCTCGACCCGGCTGATCTCCCCGCCGGTGCGCACGGCGTCGAGGACGACCGCCTGGTTGTAGCCACCGACGCGCGGCAGGTTCGTCCCGCTCTGCGTCGCCACCGGACTCCCCGGGGCCACGCGTACCCCGTCCGTCACACGTTCCGCCCGCACCTGCTGCGTCACCCGTCCCACCTGAACCCCTCACCTCGAACCGGCCGCTCCCCCAGAGCGTGCCGTCGGCCGAAAGTTTACACGCCGGAAGCATTGACTTAATCCATCAATTGGATTTAGCTGACGCCCATCAAATCCGGTCGCACAGGCCGGGCGATATGGCGCCGAGGCCAGGTCAGAGCGGCGCACGCCCGTATCCTGGTGGCTGGAAACAGTCGAAGAACATCTCGTCATTTCCCAGGTTTCGTGTTCCGGAGGAACCACTGTGCGCACGAGAATCGTCACCGCCGCGGCCTTCACCGCCGCCACCGCACTGGCTGTCACCGCCTGTGGTTCGGGTTCGTCGGGCAGCTCGGCCAAGACCGTCAAGGTCGTCTACTGGCAGAACCTGAACAGCACGGTCAAGCTCCAGGCCGACTTCCTCGCCTCGGCCGTCAAGGAGTTCCAGGCCGCCAACCCCGGCACCAAGGTCCAGCTGGTCCCGGTCACCGCCTCCGAGAACGACTACTACACGAAGATCCAGCTCATGATGCGGTCCCCCTCGACCGCCCCCGACCTGGTCTACGAGGACACCGCGCTGATCAACTCCGACATCGCGGGCGGCTACCTCAAGCCCCTCGACTCGTACACGGCGCAGTGGGCCGACTGGTCCCAGTACGCGGCAGCCGCGAAGGGCGCCGTCACGGGCGCCGCGGACGGCAAGGTGTACGGCGTCCCGGACAACACCGACACGCGCGGCATCTGGTACAACAAACAGCTCCTCCAGAAGGCCGGCATCCCCGTCCCGTGGCAGCCGAAGACCTGGGCGGACGTCCTGACGGCCGCGAGGGCCGTCAAGGCGAAGCTCCCCGGCGTCACCCCGCTCAACCTGTACACGGGCCAGGCTGGTGGCGAGGCGTCCTCGATGCAGGGCTTCGAGATGCTGCTCTACGGCACGCAGGCGGCGAACAACTCGCTGTACGACGCCGGACAGAAGAAGTGGGTCGTCGGCAGCCAGGGCTTCAAGGACGCCCTCGACTTCGTCCACACCGTCTACAACGACGGCCTCGGCCCCGCCAAGGAGCAGGCGCTCGGCGCCAACTTCGGCACCACGGTCGGCACGGAACTCATCCCGCAGGGCAAGCTGGCGATCGACATCGACGGCTCCTGGATGCCGAACAACTGGGGCACGACGTCCCCGACGCCGTGGAAGGAGTGGAACACGGTGATGGGGACGGCCGCGATGCCGACCCAGAACGGCCAGGCCCCCGGTGCGACCAGCATGTCCGGCGGCTGGGCGTGGTCGGTCCCGGCGAAGGCCAAGAACGCCGATCTCGCCTGGAAGTTCCTCTCCGGAACGCTCCAGACGAAGGCCAACTCCTCGAAGTGGAACGTCCTGAACGCCACGATCGCCGTCCGTAACGACGTCGCGGCCGACCCGGCGTACCTGAACGCCGTCCCGACCAACAAGTTCTTCACCGGACTGGTCGCCGACACCCACTACCGTCCCGGCCTCCCCGAGTACAACCAGGTCTCGACGGCCATCCAGAAGGCGATGGAGTCGGTGACGACGGGACAGGCGTCCGCCGACAAGGCCGCAGCCACGTACGACAACGATGTCAAGTCGGCGGTCGGAGCCGACAAGACGGTCCAGGGCACCAAGTGACCGCCGTCACCCCGCTGACACCCCGCGAGAAGCGCTCTCGCGGGGTGGCCCCCTCGCCGGTCCTGCGCTCGCTGCTGCGCGGCCTGCCGACGGTCCCGGCGGTCGTCCTGCTCGCGGTGTTCCTCGCCGGACCCATCGCGTACTGCGTCTACTACGCCTTCACCGACATGCAGTTGACCGGCGCGGCCGGCACCGACTTCGTCGGCGTCGACAACTTCACCCGCGCGTTCAAGGACGACGACTTCCTCAACGCCGTGAAGCTGACGCTGGTGTTCGTCGTCGGCTCGGCGGTGATCGGGCAGAACACGCTGGGCCTCGCGCTCGCGATCCTGATGCAGAAGGCGAGCAAGCCGGTGCGCTCGCTGATCAGCGGGGTCGTCATCGCGGCCTGGGTGCTGCCCGAAGTCGTCGCCGGGTACCTGATGTACGCGTTCTTCTTCGACCAGGGCTCGCTGAACTCGCTGCTCGACGCGGTCGGCCTGCCCACGCAGAACTGGCTGTACACGACGCCGATCCTGGCGGTGTGCCTGGCCAACGTGTGGCGCGGGACGGCGTTCTCGCTGATGGTGTTCACCGCCGCCATCAACGACGTACCGGCCGAACTGACCGAGGCCGCCGAGATGGACGGCGCGAACGCCTGGCAGCGGCTGTGGCGGGTGACGCTCCCGGTGATCAGGCCGACGATCCTCACGAACCTGATGCTGATCACCCTCCAGACCCTGTCGGTCTTCGGGCTGATCTACACGATGACGCGCGGCGGTCCCGGCAACAAGAGCGAGACCCTGCCGATCTTCATGTACCAACAGGCGTTCCAGAACAGCCTGATCGGTTACGGCACGGCGATCGCGCTGGTGCTGCTCGTGGTCGGCGCCCTGTTCTCCGTCGTGTACATCCGCCTGCTGAAGATGGAGGACGACTGATGGCCGCCACCCGTGAACGACGGCTGGGCCTCGGCAAGTTGACGGTGAACCTCGTCCTCGTCGCGGTGTCTGTCGTCTACGTCCTGCCGCTGCTGTGGATGCTGCTGGCCTCCGTCAGCGACCTCAACTCCTTCCAGCTCAAGCTGCCCGGCTCGCTGACGCTGGACAACTTCGACGCGGTCATGAACGTCGACACGACCTACCGCCCGATGCTCAACAGCCTGCTGCTGTGCGGGTTCGGGACGGCGATCACGGTCGTCGCGTCGATCCTGTGCGCGTACCCGCTCTCCCGGTACCGGTCGCGGGTGCGCCGCCCGTTCCTGTACACGATCCTGTTCTCGACGGGGCTGCCCATCACGGCCGTGATGATCCCCGTGTACAGCATGTTCGTGCAGGTCGACCTGATCGACTCGATGCCGGGCACGACCCTGTTCCTGGCGGCGTCCTCGCTGCCGTTCGGCATCTGGCTGATGAAGAACTTCATGGACGGCGTGCCGGTCGTGCTGGAGGAGGCGGCGCGCATCGACGGGGCGAACACGATGCAGGTGCTGTGGCGGGTGGTGCTGCCGCTGATGCGCCCCGGTGTCGTCGTGGTCACCATCTTCACGTTCATCGGCATGTGGGGGAACTTCTTCGTCCCCTTCATCCTGCTGCTGTCGCCGGAGAAACTCCCCGCGTCCGTCAGCGTGTTCACCTTCCTCAGCGCCCATGACCAGACGCAGTACGGGCAGTTGTCGGCGTTCTCGCTCCTCTACTCGCTGCCGGTCGTGATGCTGTACCTGGTGCTGGCCCGCAAGCTGGGCGGCGGCTTCGCGCTCGGCGGCGCGCTCAAGGGCTGACGCCCCCCGGCTTGAACTCCCCCTGGCTCGCCCCCTTGGCCAGCGCCGAATTCCCCCACTTCTGCTACGGAGATCCACATGCACAACGACCGTGACGTCACCGAACAGCGGCTGCGCCGGGTGCTGGAGGAACGCATCCGGCCGGCCGTCCACGCCAGGGCGGTCCCCCTCTCGGTCGAGGCGTGGGACGTGCCGGGTGAGCCGGTCCCGGTCAGCGAGGGGCTCGCGGCGCCCTACCGGCCGGTGAAGGTCGGGGACCCGTGGGGGCCCGCCTGGACGACGAGTTGGTTCAAGGTCACCGGGACCGTACCGGCCGACTGGGCGGGGCTGCCCGTGGAGGCGGTCCTCGACCTCGGGTTCGGCACGCACTCCGCCGGGTTCTCCGCCGAGGGCCTCGTCTACCGGGCCGACGGCACCGCCGTGAAGGCCCTCAACCCGCGCAACACTTGGCTGCCGGTCGCCGAAGAGGCCGTCGGCGGCGAGGAGTTCACGGTGTTCGTCGAGGCCGCCGCGAACCCGGTCGTCATGCACACCGGCCAGGACCAGGTGCAGTTCGTGCCGGTCACGGTCGGCGGCCCCGCCCCCTGGCTCGGCGACCCGGCGGCCGACCCGGGCGCCCCGGTGTACCGGCTGCGCCGGATGGACCTGGCCGTCGTCGACCGCGAAGTCCACGAACTCACCCAGGACTTGGACGTCCTCGGCCAGCTCATGCACGAGCTGTCCCCCGACTCCCCGCGCCGCTGGCAGATCCTGCGCGCGATCGAACTCGCCCTGGACGCCGTCGACTTGCAGGACATCAGCGGCACGGCGGCAGCCGCTCGCGCCGCACTCGCCCCCGCGCTGGACTCCCCCGCGCACGCGGGCGCCCACCGGATCACGGCCGTCGGGCACGCGCACATCGACACGGCGTGGCTGTGGCCGCTGCGCGAGACGGTCCGCAAGGTGGCCCGCACGGTCTCCAACGTCACCCAACTCATGGACGACCACCCCGAGTTCACGTTCGTGATGTCGCAGGCGCAGCAGCTCGCCTGGCTCAAGGAGCACCGGCCCGAGGTGTACGCGCGCGCCCAGGAGAAGGCGAAGACCGGGCAGTTCGTGCCGACGGGCAGCCTGTGGGTGGAGCCGGACACCAACATCAGCGGCGGTGAGGCGCTGGTCCGTCAGTTCGTCCACGGGAAGCGGTTCTATCTCGAAGAGTTCGGTGTCGAGACCGAGGACATGTGGCTCCCGGACACCTTCGGCTACAACGCGGCCCTCCCGCAGATCATGAAGCTGGCCGGGGTGAAGTGGTTCCTCACCCAGAAGATCTCCTGGAACACCACGAACAAGTTCCCGCACCACACGTTCTGGTGGGAGGGCATCGACGGCACCCGCATCTTCAGTCACTTCCCGCCCGTCGACTCCTACAACGGCGAACTGTCCGGCGCCCAAGTCGCCCACAGCGTCCGCAACTTCCAGGACAAGGCGCGCGCCAACCACTCCCTGATCCCGTTCGGCTACGGCGACGGCGGTGGCGGCCCCACCCGCGAGATGCTGTCGCGCGCCGCCCGCATGAAGGACCTGGAGGGCGCCCCGCGCGTCGAGATCGCCGGCCCGCTGGAGTTCTTCGAGAAGGCCCACGCCGAGTACGAGGCGAACGGCGGCGCTCCCGTCTGGTCCGGCGAGCTGTACCTGGAGTTCCACCGGGGCACCCTCACCAGCCAGTTGGCCACCAAGCAGGGCAACCGGCGCAGCGAACACCTGCTGCGTGAGGCCGAGTTGTGGGCGGCTACGGCGGCGGTCCGGCACGGCACGCCTTACCCGTACGCCGAGTTGGACCGGCTGTGGAAGACGGTTCTGCTGCATCAGTTCCACGACATCCTGCCCGGCACGTCCATCGCCTGGGTGCACCGGGAGGCCGAGGTGACGTACGCGCGGGTGGCGGAGGAGCTGAACGGGCTGATCGGAGTGGCGCAGGGGGCGCTGGCCGGTGACGGGGAGGGGACGGTCGTCTTCAACGCGGCTCCGCACGGTCGGGGTGGAGTCGCGGCGTTCGGGGCGGCAGTGCGTGACGCGAACCCGGACGCCCCTGTGGCACCCGTCGCGGACGGTCGGACCTTCGTGCTGGACAACGGCGTCGTCCGCGTCGTCATCGACCCCCGTGGCCTCGTCACCTCCGCCTACGACCTCGAAGCCGACCGCGAGGCGCTGGCGCCGGGTGCGGTCGGCAACCTGCTCCAGCTCCACCAGGACTTCCCGAACCAGTGGGACGCCTGGGACCTGGACGTCTTCTACCGCAACACCGTGCGCGACCTCACCGAGGCCGAGTCGGTGGCGGTGACCGAGGGCGGGGACGGGGTGCGGGTGGTCCGGGTGTTCGGGGAGTCGCGGATCGAGCAGATCCTGACCCTGCCTGCGGGATCCCGGCGACTGTCGGTGGACACGGTCGTCGACTGGCACGAGCGGGAGAAGGTCCTGAAGGCCGCGTTCCCGCTGGACGTGCGGGCCGCGCACTCGACCGCCGAGATCCCCTTCGGGCACGTGGAGCGCCCCACCCACACCAACACCACCTGGGACGCGGCCAAGTTCGAGGTGTGCGCGCACCGCTACCTGCACGTCGGCGAGAAGGACTGGGGTGCGGCCCTGGTCAACGACTCCTCGTACGGCCACGACGTCACCCGTGACGTCCGCGCCGACGGCGGCACGACCACCACCGTCCGCCTGACCCTGCTGCGCGCGGCCCGCTTCCCCGACCCGGAGCAGGACCAGGGCACCCACCGCCTGGCCTACGGCCTGCTGATCGGCGCCCAGGTGCCGGACGCGGTCCGTGAGGGCTACCGGTTCAACCTGGCCGAGCGCACGGCTCCGGGCTCGGCGACGGTCGCGCCGCTGGTCGCCGTGGACGACGAGGGCGTGGTCGTCGAGGCGGTGAAGCTCGCGGACGACACGAGCGGCGACGTCGTCGTCCGGCTCTTCGAGTCCCGGGGGACGCGCGCCCGCGCCACCCTCACGGCCGGATTCCCCCTGGCCGGAGCGATCGTCACCGACCTGCTGGAACGCCCGCTGGAGGGTGAGCCGTTGGACGTGTCGGGGGCTGAAGTGCGGTTCGCGCTGCGGCCGTTCCAGATCCTCACCCTGCGGCTCGCGCGGCAGCTGTAGGGATACGCTCCAGGACCCCTCCCGCGAACGTGTCGTACAGCGGGAGGGTCTCCAGGTGGACGTACCCGATGTGGCAGTCGCACACCGCGAGCGGGCAGGCGCGGGGTTTGAGCGCTTCCCGGTAGGAGCCGTCGTACAGGTTCCCGAGTTCCGCCTTGACGAAGTGGCAGCGCCGGACCGTCCCTTCGCCGTCCACCGAGATCACCGATTCGCCGGTGCGGCAGGGCAGTCCGGCGCTGGCGTGCGGGTGGCGACTGTACGGGAAGAGGGGGTCGAGGGCCGTCCAGTCGGCGGCGGACTCGTCGTCGTAGGTGTGGCCCTCGGCCGCGTTCACCCACAGGTAGACGTGGTCCGGGAGGTCGGCGCGCAGGCGGCGGGCGTCGTCGAGGTGGCCGGGGAGGCCGACGATCCCGACGCTGTACCGGATGCCCTTCGCCGTCAGGTCACGGCACTTGGCGAGGAAGCGGTCGTAGGGGGTCTGGCCGGGGTGGTAGGTGCACCACAGGGCGAGGGTGTCGGGGTCGGCGTCGGTCAGCCAGTCGGTGCGGCAGCTCAGGTTGGTCTGGATGGCGACGCGGCGGACGTGCGGGAGGTGGGAGAGGTCGACGAGGGCGCGGCGGTACCAGGAGCGGACCAGGCCCTCGCCCCAGGGGGTGAAGAGGATCGAGAGGTTGTCGTCGGTCTGGTGCGTGGCCCAGGTCGTGAAGCGGTCCAACGCCTGTCTGTCCGCGCGGAGTTGGGCCGTGGTGTCGCGGCGCTTGGCGAACGGGCAGTAGGGGCAGTCGTAGTCGCAGGAGGCGAGCGGGCCCCGGTAGAGCAACGTGAGGTCCACGGCGGTCACTTCCTCTCGTACGCGGCCATCCGGCGACGCACCGCCGGGGAGAACAGGTCGGGGCCGATCGCGTCGGAGTGGGCGAGGCCCTCCGGGGTGAGCTTCAGCCGGCCGTCCGTGTCGGTCAGCCAGCCGCGCTCGGCCCAGCGCTCCAACTCGGGTGCGAAGTACTCCCGTTGGCCCGCTGCGGGCAACCCCTCCGCCTGGAGGAGGGACTGGAGGAGGTAGCGGCGGCGGCGCTCGTCGTCGTCCATCGCGAAGCCGATCTCCGCGCGGGAGAAGTCCTCGGTGGTCACGTAGTCGTCGATGATCCCGCGTATCTCGGTCATGTCGACGGCGTAGTCGAAGGAGTAGTGCAACTCCCGTGTGTACGACCGCGCTCCGCAGCCGAGGCCGACCATTCCGTCGGTCTGGCAGGCGTAGTCGTCGGCGCCCTGGTCGGGGGCGTCGGCGCGGCGGAACATGCGCATCGAGTGCTGGACGTATCCCTCGGAGAGGAGGTGGTCGCGGCCAAGCCGGTAGAGGCGCAGGCGCTGTTCGTCCCACGCGGGGTCGGGGGCGCCGGAGGACCGACGGTCGAGGCCGGTGAGGGGGCGGACGTACAGGGGGTAGAGGTACAGCTCCTCCGGGCGCCAACTCAGGGCGGAGTTCAGGGAGTTGAGCCACGTGGCCGCCGTCTGGCCGTCGATGCCGTAGATCAGGTCGATGTTGAGCACGGGGATCTTCGCGTCCCTGATCCTGGCCAGCGCCGCTTCGACGTCCGCGCGTTTCTGCGGGCGGACGGCGGCTCGCGCCTCGGTGTCGTCGAAGCTCTGGACGCCGAGGCTGAGGCGCGTGGTGCCCCGGTCGGCGAGGACGCGGAGGCGGTCGGCGGTGGCGGTCGCGGGGGACGCCTCGACGGAGAGGGGGATGGACTTGAGGTCGGCGCCCATGCCTTCGGCGAGGTCGCAGAGGCGGTCGAGTTCCGGGGCGGTGAGGAAGGTGGGGGTGCCGCCGCCGAAGGCCGCGGTGGCGAAGTGCGGGGCCGTGAGGGCTTCGCGGGCCGCTTTCGCCTGGCGTTCGAGGGCGTCGAGGTAGGCGGTGGTGAGGCCGTCGGGGGCGCCGATGCGGGTGAAGAGGTTGCAGAAGCCGCAGCGGACTTCGCAGAACGGGATGTGGAAGTAGAGGGAGAGGGCGTGCTGGGGTTCGGCCGCCCAGAGTTCGGTGAGGGACGGACGGTCGGGAAGTCTCCGGTACGCGGTCTTGTGGGGGTAGGCGTAGACGTACGACTGGTAGGGGCTCGCGGTCACGCCGGCTCCCTCTCGTTCAGGGTGAACTGGGCGTACGGGACCGTCCACACCACGGGGTGGCCGAGGCGGTGGCCGGTGTAGCCGTCGTCGCCGTAGGCCGTGCCGTGGTCGGAGCAGACGATGGTGAAGCAGGGGCGGCGGCTGCTCGCGGCGGTGAAGAGGCGGCCGATGTGCCGGTCGACGTACTCCAGGGCGGCGGCGTGGCTGGCGCGGGTGTCGCCGGACTCGCGGGTGGCGCCGGGGAGGTGGAACCAGTTGGGCTGGTGCAGGGCGGAGACGTTGACGAAGAGGAACAGGCGCTGCTCCTCGGGGAGTTCGGCGACGATCTGTTCGGCGCGGGTGACCTGGTTCTCGAAGGAGTGCGGGGAGGTGACGCCGAACTCGGGTTCCCAGTGGGCCTCTTGGAAGAGGCCCGGGAGGACCGTGCCCAGCGGGCCCTGCTTGTTGAAGAAGCCGACGCCGCCGATGCAGACCGTGCGGTAGCCCTCCTTCGCGAGGCCGGAGACGAGGTCCGGGGTGTCGTACACGAAGGTGCCGTCGGCGGTCGTCTCGCTGCCCGCGAAGCGTGCGGCGAAGAGCCGGGGGTGCGGGCCCGGGGTGGCCGGGGTGGGCAGGAAGCCGGCGAAGATGGCCTGGTGGGAGGCGTAGGTGAAGCTGCCGGGGGCGTGCCGTTCCTCCCAGCGGCCGTCCGGGAGGTGGCGGGCCAGGTTCGGGATGCGGCCCTCGGCGGCGAGTTCGGCGGCGACGTCGTGGCGCAGGGTGTCGAGGGTGACGAGGAGGAGGTCGTGGCTGCCGACGATCCTCGCCATGTCAGGGGTGTGCATGGGTGGTTCTTCCGTGGTGCGGGGTGTGGTTCTGGGCGGCCCGGATCTGTGCCGCGTACGTGTCGAGGCCCTCGGCACCGCTGCCGGGCAGGCCGGTGAGGCCGGGCAGCAGGTCGCCGAAGGCGTTGACCTCGCCGACGGCGGCGCCCCTCCAGCCGACGGCGGGCAGCAGGTCGACGCCGACGCACAGGGTGTCCGGGAAGCAGGCGGCGGCCTGTTCGCACACCCCGAGGACGTCGGCCCAGTCCGTGCCCGCCTCCTCGAACGCCGTCCGTGCCTCGTCGAGGTCGCCTCTTCGGCCGCCGAGGTGGAGGTTGGTCAGCGGGGAGCCGCTGGTGCGGACCACCGCGTGTGTGGCGCGGCCGGCGATCACCACGACCCGCAGGTCCGCCGCGCGGCCTTGCTGGGACGCCTTGGGGTACCAGCGCTCCAGGTGGAGGTGGTCCGGGGCGAGCCGGTCGACGATCGCCGCGATCTCGCGTTCGCTGTCGTAGCGGCGGACCTTGAGGGAGTTGAACAGCCGCCCGTCCGGGGCGCGTTCGACGGAGGTCGTGGCGCGGATCCGGCCACCGCCCGCCGTCTCGACCGCGAGCACCCCGGAGGCGGAGGAGCCGTGGGCGAGCTTCACGAAGAGCCTCGGCATGCGGTGCTCGCGCATCGCCGCGCGGACGTCGTCCCAGCCGTGGATCCCGGGGGCGGCGGGGCCCGACGTGGGCGAGTGCGGGACGGGGACGCCCGCTTCCCGCAGGCGGCCGTGGCAGCGGCGTTTGTCGAAGAGGGCCGCCAGATCGCCCGGGCCGTCGAGCCGGACGCCGCCGCGCAGGGTGTCCAGGGCGGCCAGGAACCCGGTGTACCAGCGGGCGGAGCCTTCGACGCGGGTCGGGTCGCCGGTGCCGCGCAGGGCGCGGTCGAGTGTGCTCACGTTGCCAAAATACGGCGGGGATTGTGGGGGTGGGAATCTGTCGGGTGCCGGGTGCGGGTTGTCTGCGTCGTAGGGCCTAGGCCCAGGTT
>NZ_JBTYMC010000160.1:0-14861 GCF_054880855.1 Streptomyces sp. S6
GGCGCGGGTGCCGGGCCGGTGCACCGGCGGGGTCTGGCTGGACCCGGCGGGCCGGCTGCTGGCCGTCGACCGTGAACTGGGCGGCCGGACCAAGGCGGTGGTGATCGACCTCGGCCGCGACGGCGCCGTCACCCCGCTGCTCCAGATCACCGAGGACAGCGACGACCGGCTGCTGCTCGCCGACCCCGACAGCGGACTTCTGCTGATCCGCTCCGACGCGCCGGGCGAACACCGGCTCGGGTGGGGGGTGTTGGGCAGCACGCTGCCGGTCCGCTTCCCCGAGTCGCTGCGGCTGCCGGGGTGTTCGGTGACGCCGTTCGCCGTGCAGCCGGGGCAGGTGCTGCTGCCGGAGAGCTGCGCGGTGGCGCTGCGGATCGACGGGGCGTTCGGGCGGTGGGTGGGGATGTGGCGGGCGGCGGACCGGCGGGTGCGGCAGGTCGCGGCGCCGGAGGGGTGGCTGACGGGGAGCGGGTGGTGGTCGGCGGAGGGGGTGCTGGGGTTGCCGTACTCGTCGGGGGGTGAGCCGTGCGGGGTGGCGCGGGTGCGGGCGTGGGAGGGGGTCGAGGTGCGGCGGGAGGCGGTGGTGGCGCGTCCGGTCCCCTTGCAGCAGGCGCCACTCGACAAACTTGTAACGAAGTAGGCGGCGGCAGTTGATCGCCGGGCCCGTTGTCAGTGTCCCTCGGTAGACTCCCCGGCCTGTAAGAGATCATGTTGACGGGTGGAAGACTCCGATGAGCGACGCAAGCACCACGCAGCCGCTGTCCGCCGACACGCAGGGCCCCGAGGCCACCGGCCACGGCCGGCACCGCGGGTCCCAGGCGGACCACGACAGCCAGACCGCACCGCACGGCCGGCACCGCAGGCCGACGGAACAGGCCGAGACGGCCGCCGCGTAAGACCGGCCGGTCCGAGGCGGTTCACACACAGCGGGCCCCGCTGGTCACCTTCCGGTGATCGGCGGGGCCTTTGTATTGAGGGGGGCGCATGCGGGGTGAAGGGGTTGCCGGGCGGGACTGTGTCTTCTGCGACATCGTCGCGGGTGACGGTCCCGCCGAGATCGTCTATGCGGACGACCGGACTCTCGCGTTCCTTCCCTTGTACCCGGCGGCAGTCGGCCACACCTTGCTCGTCCCCCGTGCCCATGTCCGGGACTTGTGGGACCTGTCGGAGTCCGAGGCGCACCATCTCACCTCGGCCCTCCTCAAGTTGGCCCCCGCCCTCCGCCGCGCGCTCTCCCCCGACGGGCTGAACGTCGTCAACTCGGCGGGGGCGGCGGCCACTCAGACGGTCTTCCATCTCCATGTGCATCTGGTGCCGCGCTGGCACGGGGACTCGTTCGGCCCGCTCTGGCCGGCTCCTGCCGCACGGTTGCCGTCGGGGGACGAGCGGCAGGGGCGGGCGGCGGAGGCGATCAGGGCGGAGCTGGCCGGATGAGTCCTACTCCCGCCGCAGCCCCAGCACTTCCGCCGCCCCGAACGTCTCCCCGCTCGGCCGCTCGGCATAGTGCGGGGTGAGTACGGCGTCCAGCTCGTCGTACGTGAACGCGTCCTGCTTGCTGTCGAACTTGGCCCGTACGCGCGGCCGTTCGACGACGGCGACCATTCCGCCGTGGACGACGAGGAGCTGACCGTTGACGCGGCCGGCCGCCGGGGAGGCCAAGTAGCCGACGAGGGGGGCGACATGCTCGGGGGAGAGCGGGTCGATGCCCTGGTCGGTTTCCTCGGCCGACGCGAAGACGTCCTCGGTCATGCGGGTGCGCGCGCGGGGGCAGATGACGTTGGCGGTGACGCCGTACTTGGTGAGGGCGAGGGCGGTGGAGACGGTGAGCCCGACGATCCCCCCTTTCGCGGCAGCGTAGTTGGGCTGCCCGGCCGACCCCGCGAGAAAGGCCTCGGACGAGGTGTTGACGATCCGCCCGTACACCGGCCCACCTTCCCGCTTCGCGCGTTCCCGCCAGTGGGCGGCGGCGAACCGGGTCGTGTTGAAGTGCCCTTTGAGGTGGACGCGGACGACGGCGTCCCACTCCCCCTCGGTCATGGAGAAGACCATCCGGTCGCGCAGGATGCCCGCGTTGTTGACGAGGACGTCCAGCCGGCCGTACCTCTCGATGGCCGACTCGACCAGTTCGCGGGCCTGTTGGAAGTCGGAGACGTCGCCGGTGTGCGCGACGGCCGCACCTCCCCCGGCCCGGATCTCGGCGGCCACCTCCTCCGCCGGGGTGGCGGACGCCTCGCCGGAGCCGTCGCGGCCGGCCTGTCCGTAGTCGTTGACGACGACGGCCGCACCGAGCCGGGCCAGCTCCAGCGCCTCGGCTCGCCCGAGTCCGCGTCCTGCGCCGGTGACGATCGCCGAAAGTCCTTCCAGGGGACGTGACATGACGTCTCCTCAGATCTCGATGCAGGTGCGCAGGGCGGTCCCGGTGCGCATCTGGTCGAGGGCCTCGTTGACGTCGGCGAGCGGGACGCGGTGCGTGATGAGCCCGGCGAGGTCGATCCGGCCGGCCCGCCAGAGGGCGATCGTCCGCTCGTAGGAGCGCAGGACGTCACCGCCGCCGTACATGGACGGCAGGATCCGCTTCTCGTCGAAGAACAGCTCGAACATGTTGAGTTGGAGGAAGTCGTCCATCGCTCCCGCGCCGACGACGACGAGGGTGCCGCCGCGCCGGGTGGTCTCGTAGGCGGTGCGGGCGGTGGCGGAGCGGCCGACGACCTCGAAGACGTAGTCGAACCCTTCGCCGCCGGTGACGAGTTGCTTCGCACCGGGCAGCTCCTCGGGCGAAACCGCCTTTGTCGCGCCGAACTTGAGAGCGGCCTCGCGGCGGGACTCCACCGGGTCGACGGCGACGATCTCGGCGGCCCCCTTGAGCCGCGCGCCCTGTATCGCGGAGATGCCGACGCCCCCGCAGCCGATCACGGCGACGGACGAACCGGCTTCCACGTCGGCGGTGTTGAGGGCGGCGCCGAGTCCCGTCGTCACCCCGCAGCCGATGAGGGCGGCGATGTCGAAGGGGACGTCCTCAGGGATCGGCACCGCGCACCCGGCGTCGACGACGACCTCTTCCGCGAAGGTGCCGGTCCCGGCGAAGCCGAACACATCGCCGCCAGGGCGACGGAAGTTGGGGGTTCCGGCGTTCATGAACCCGGCGAGGCACAGCTCGGTCTGACCGCGCTTGCAGGCGGGGCAGGCACCGCAGGCGGGCAGCCAGCAGACGACGACCCGGTCGCCGACCGCCAAGTTGCCGACGCCTTCCCCGACTTCGAGGATCTCACCGGCCCCCTCGTGTCCCGGCACGAACGGCCCCGGCTGCGGCAGCACCCCGCTCATCGCGGACAGGTCCGAGTGGCACAGCCCCGTGGCCCGCACCCGGATCCGGACCCTGCCGGGCCCGAACCCCACGGCCTCGACGTCGTCGAGAACCTCCAGCTTGTCCTGACCGATCTCGTGCAGTACGGCTGCGCGCATGGCTGCGGCTCCCCTCAAGGCTTTCTGTCGAGTCACGCTGGGTTCAGGCGTGTTGGGACAACGCGGGTCGGGATCATGCGTGTCGGACGATCGTGTCGACGAGGACCGGCGCGTCGTCCCGCTCGACGGCGCCGACCGCGACCCGCACAGCTCCCTCGCCGCGCCACATCCGCACCCGCAGCGTCTCCCCCGGGTACACGACTCCGGCGAACCGCGTGTCGTAGGACCGGACTTGGCTCACGTCTCCGTCCAACACCGTGTCCACGACGGCCTTCAGCGTCATGCCGTACGTGCACAGGCCGTGCAGGATGGGCCGTTCGAATCCGGCGCGTTTGGCGAAGTCGGGGTCGGCGTGCAGGGGGTTGTGGTCGCCGGAGAGGCGGTACAGGAGGGCCTGGTCCTCGCGGATCGGGCGTTCGACGGTCAAGTCCGGTTCGCCGGTGGGGGGTTCGAGTCGCCCGGCGGGGCCTCGGTCGCCGCCCCAGCCGCCCTCGCCCCGGACGAAGATGTGGGCGTCACCGGTCCACAACGGCCCTTCGGTGTCGGCGACTTCGGTGCGCATGACCAGGACGGCCGCCTTGCCCTTGTCGTACACGGCGGCGATGCGGCCGGTGGCGGTGGCGGTGCCCTCGGCGGGGAGCGGGCGGTGGATCGTCAGGGACTGTCCGCCGTGCAGGACGCGGGACAGGTCGACGTCGACGCCCGGCATCGAGAGGCCGCTGATCACTCCGGGTGAGCCGTTTCCGGCGACGGTCGCGAAGCTCGGCAGGACGTGCAGGCGTGATTCCAGGGTGTAGCGCAGTTCGTCGGGGTCGGTCGCCGGGCGGCCGGCGCCGATGCCGAGGTGGTAGAGCTGCACGTCCTTGCGGGTCCAGGCGATCTCGCCGGTGCGGGGGGCGGCGGCGAGGGCTTCGGCTGCGTCGATGGGCAAGGGGGCTCCCTGGGGGCGGGGCTTGCGGGGTGGCGCGTCGGCGGCCGTGCGGTGACGGCTGTGCGGTGCCGGCTGCGGGGTGGGCCCAAGACCTCGGTACGGCTGTCCGCACCGTCGGCCGCACCGAGGTCGTCACGGTCCGGACTGGAACAGGTTCCAGTCCGGCGCCCTAGGTATAGCCGAGGGCAGTTTGAATGGGAAGGCTCCTGACGTGTCATCAGATGCCGTCGCCGCGGAGGGGTCGCGGGTTGTGACATTTGTACTGCCGGAGTCGGTACGGACGGTTCTGCCGGGTGGGGGTGGGAGGCGCGTAGCGTCGTGACTCACAGCAATCGACCGCGCATCGGCGGCGTACCGGACGGGGGAATCGCAGGATGAACAGGTCGGACAAGTCAGACAGGAAATGCGGACCGGGGAGAGCCCCCGAGCCCAAGGACTTCACACTCAACGGCTTCAGCATGCTGCCCTGGCTGCTGATCGGCCTCGGCGCCTTCTCGAACCTCTTCCAGCCCGAGACCCCGAACCCGTGGATCGGCGGCCTGGGACTGCTCACCTTCAACTCGCTCTACATCTACGTCGTCTTCCGCGCCTTCCTCCGCGAAACCAGGGAGTCGACGTCGACCCGGATCGCCCTCGCGCTCCTCACACTGGTGACCTGCGCCCTGGCGATCGGCTACGGCGGCGCCTGGCTGCTCTTCTTCCCCCTGCTCGGCCTCGCGGCAGGCGCTGCGGTGAGGACGTCACACCTTCTCTGGACGAGCCTCGCCCTCGCCGTCCTCGGGGGGACGGTCGGCGTGGTGCGGGAGGGCTGGGACGGCTTCGGCACGGCGTACACGACGTGGATCTCGACGCTGGTGACGGCGGCCGTCCTCTCCCTCACGGACACCGTGCGGGAACTGCGCTCGGCCCGCGAGGAGCTGGCGCGGAGGGCGGTGGAGAAGGAGCGGCTCCGCTTCTCCCGGGACCTGCACGACCTCCTCGGCCACACCCTCTCGGTGATCGTCGTGAAGTCGGAGGCCGCCCGCCGCCTGGCCCCTCGGAACCTGGACGCGGCGCTGACACAGATCACGGACATCGAGTCGGTCGGCCGCCAGGCGCTCACGGAGATCCGCGAGGCGGTCACCGGCTACCGCGAGAGCACGTTCACCACCGAACTGGACCGCTCCCGCTCGACCCTCGCCACCGCCGGCATCACCCCCACCATCACCGAGTCCGGCCCGCCCCTCTCCCCCCAGACAGCGGCCCTCCTCGGCTGGGTCGTCCGCGAGGCCGTCACCAACATCGTCCGCCACAGCGGCGCCACCCACTGCGCGATCGTCCTCACGGGAACCCAGGACCGAGCGTGCCTGACAGTGACGGACGACGGACCACTCCTGAAGGCACCTCACCGCACGGCTCCGGCAACCACCGACGAGGGCGACACCGGTACCTCCGACTCCGCCGCCCTCGACACCAACCCCCGCCCTCCGACCTGCGGCACCGGCCTCATCGGTCTCCGCGAACGCCTCGCCGCAGCCGGCGGCACACTGGAGGCCGGACCAGGCGTGCGAGGCGGGTTCACAGTGACGGCGGAACTGCCGACGGACGCCGACGAACACGAGGAGCACAACGGCCGAGGTACCCGCTGGGACCCGGTGCTCGGTGCCGGAAGTGTGGACGGCTGGCACCCCGAGCCCTGTGCGCCGGGCGTGTACACCGTGCGCCCCACCCACGAGTCCCGCCACACCGCGCCCTCCCCCGGCGCCGGCCCTAGGCTGTCCCCGTGACCAGCAGCCCCCTGAACTCGCCGTACGTCCCGAGTGACCCGGCCGCGAGCGAGATGCCGAGCAGTCACCGTCCCTCGAAGTCCATCCGGGTACTGCTGGCGGAGGACCAGGGCATGATGCGGGGCGCGCTGGCGCTGCTGCTGGGGATGGAGCCGGACATCGAGGTGGTCGCCCAACTCGGCGCGGGGGACGTCATCGTGGACACGGCGCTGGTGTGCCGCCCCGATGTGGCCCTCCTTGACATCGAACTGCCGGGCAAGAGCGGGCTGGACGCGGCGGCGGAGTTGCGGGACGAGGTGCCGGACTGCCGGGTCCTGATCCTGACGACGTTCGGGCGGCCGGGGTACCTGCGGCGGGCCATGGACGCGGGGGCGGCGGGGTTCCTGGTGAAGGACGGTCCGGTGGAGGAGCTGGCGCAGGCGATCAGGAGGGTGCTGACGGGAGAGACGGTGGTGGACCCGGCGCTCGCGGCAGCAGCCCTGACCGCCGGCCCCAACCCCCTGACCACCCGGGAGCGCGGAGTCCTGGAGGCATCGGCCGACGGCGCGACCGTGGCGGACATCGCGCAGAGGCTGCTGCTCTCGGAGTCGACCGTCCGCAACTACCGCTCGTCGGCCATCGGAAAGACGGGCACCCGCAACCGCACGGAGGCACTGCGGGAGGCCCGGCAGCAGGGCTGGCTGTAGTAGCTGGGAGCGGGGAATCGGCCTCGCGAGAGGCGGGCTCGCTCACGGCCGAGCTTCATGGACCGCAAAAGCTACTCGCCCTTACGGAACAGCGCCGCCCACAAGAAGTCCTTGCCGAAGTACGGGGAGCCCTCCCCCACCTCCCGCATCCTCCGAAGCATCGCTCCGGCGGCGAAGCAGGTCAGTCCGAAGTACCCGCCGGGTGCGAGTACCCGGTCCAGCAGACGCAGATAGCTGATCCGACGGTGAGGAGGCAGGTGATGGAAGCAACCGGAGTCGTAGACGAGGTCGTAGGGACCGGAGAGTTCGGCCCCGGGGCGTTCGCCGACGAGCTTGAACGCATCGCCGAGATGGAACCGGACGTCCACCTCCGCCTCGCGGGCTCGCTCGCCGGCCCATTCGATGGCGGCCGGGGAGAGGTCGACGGCGTCGACGCGGTAGCCGTGCGCGGCGAGGTGCCGGGCGTTGCGGCCGGGGCCGCAGCCGAGGTCGAGGGCGCGACCGCCGGCCAGGAGACCGCGTCCGGTCAGGTCGGCGAGATTCTCGTCGGGTTTGTCGGCGAAGAAGGGGACAGGGCGGGTGCGGTCGGCGTAGAAGGTGTTCCACCAGTCGCGGCCGGCACCGTCGCTCCAGCGATTCGCCTCGGGGGTGAAGAGGCTGTCCAGCAGGTCGAGCACGTCGTCGACGGTACGTATGTTCCGGTCCATCCGGCCCCCTTCCCCGCCGGCGGATCTTACCGGGCCGGCCAAGCACGGACCGGGTCAACTCCCCGCCCCCGCCAAGGCACTTCACCGCTTCCGCAGCACCCGCAGCGACCCCGTCACGCCGACCTCCTCGAACTGTCCGGACTCCAGTGCCCGCAGGTAGATCCGGTAGGGCGCCTGGCCGGTGAACTCGTCCTCGGGGTCGGGGAAGACGTCGTGGATGACGAGGAGTCCGCCCTCGGCGACGTGGGGAGCCCAGCCCTCGTAGTCGGCGGTGGCGTGCTCGTCGGTGTGGCCGCCGTCGACGAAGACGAGTCCGAGGGGGGAGTTCCAGAGCCGGGCGATCTGCGGGGAGCGGCCGACAAGAGCGACGACGTGGTCTTCGAGGCCGGCCCGGTGGAGGGTCCGGCGGAAGGTGGGCAGGGTGTCCATGAGGCCGAGTTCGGGGTCGACGGTCTCGGGGTCGTGGTACTCCCACCCCGGCTGCTGCTCCTCGCTCCCCCGGTGGTGGTCGACGGTGAGCGCGACGACCCCCGCCCGCCGCGCGGCGTCCGCGAGCAGCACGGCGGAGCGCCCGCAGTACGTCCCCACCTCCAGCAGCGGCAGCCCCAGCGCCCCCACCTCGACGGCCGCCGCGTAGAGCGCCAGCCCCTCGTCCTCGGGCATGAACCCCTTCGCCCCGAGGAAGGCGGCCAGGATCTCCGGGCCGGGTCGGGTGGCGAGAGCGTCCATGAGGGGTTCCTTCCGGAAGTACGACGAGAGGTACGGCGATACGGCCCCCATGCTGTCGCACCCCCACCACACCACCGAAAGCCACCCCACCCCGACGAGCGGCCCCCCTCACACCACCCCACCCGCCCCGCCCGTCGCAGCACCGGAAAGCCCCCGAGGCGCTCCCACCCGACACCGCCGAGCCCCAGCCGACAGCACCCCTCCCGAGACACCCCCGGCGCGAAGAGACACCCCACCAGCCAAAGAGACCCCTCCCCCACACCAACCCCCGCTCCTGACACCAACTCACCACCCCGCCCCGCTCCTCCCCTCCCCGAGCACGGCCACGGCAACACCACGAAGGCCACCCCACCCGACCGACCGCCTCACCACACCCGCCCCGCCCGTCGCCGCCGAGCCCCAGCCGACGGCAACCCTCCCAAGACACCCCGGCGCGAAAAGGCCCCTCCCCCACACCAGCCCTCGCTCCTGCCACCAACGCCACACCCCGCCCCTCCTCTCACCTCCCTCACCGAGCACGGCCACGGCCACGGCCACGGCAGCACCGCAAAGGCCACCCCAGTGATTCCCAGCGCGAAGAGCCACCACGCGTCCGCCACCGGCCCGCACCCCCGCTCACACCAGCGCCGCGACCAGCAGGGCGAACGCCCCGACGATGACGGCGACACGGACGTAGTGCCAGCGCAGCCAGCGGTTCAGCTGCTCCTTCCAGTCGGCGGGCCGGTTCTCGGGGGTCCACGTCTTGCCCCGGTTGTTGATCGGGACGAGCAGCAGGACCGACATGACCACGCTGAGGATCAGCAGCCCGGCGGCGGTGACGACGAGGGCGGCACCCTGTCGGTCCCATCCGGCGACGGCCCAGACCCCGGCGAGGACGAGCGAGCCGATGTACCAGACGGGCATGAGCGCGCCGAGCATCCGGCCCCCGTGGGCGTGCCCGAGCTGACCGGCGTCACCGGGGAGCGCGTTGAGGATCGGGTTCATGACGAAGGCGACGGCGAACTCCACCCCCACCATCACCCCGACGACCACGACAGTGACGACCTCAAGTGCGGCGAGCATGACGATCCCTCCCGTTTTCTAGCAACGCTAGCTTATGGGTCAACGCTAGACCTGCCGCAGCTCGATTGTCTAGCGGTGCTAGCATCAGGGCATGTCGCTACAGGAACGCAAGGAACGCGAACGGGCCGGCCGCGAGCGCCTCATCGTCGCGACCGCCCGCGAACTCGCCGAGCAACAGGGCTGGGACGCGGTCACCACCCGCCGGCTCGCCGAGCGCATCGAGTACAGCCAGCCCGTCCTCTACAGCCACTTCCGGGGCAAGCGCGAGATCATCGGCGCGGTCGCCCTGGAGGGGGCCGCCGAACTGGCGACGGCCCTGCGCGCCGCGACCGCCACCGCACAGGACCCCCGCACCCGGGCCACCACCCTCGCCCGCACCTACCTCGACTTCGCCCACCTCAACCCGGCGGTCTACGACGCCCTCTTCCAACTGGACGGCGGCCTCCCCTTCGCCCAGGACAACACCCCCGAACCCCTGAAGGACGCCTTCGCGGCCCTGCTGGAGACCCTCACGGAAGTCGCCGGCGACAACGTCCACCCCGGCATCTTCACGGAACTCTTCTGGGCGTCCCTGCACGGCCTGGCCACCTTGACCCGAGCGGGCCGACTCCCCCGGGAGTACATCGACGAGCGAGTGGAGCTACTGGTCTCCCGCCTCACCCGCACCTGACAACAACCCCGCAGCCGACGGCACAGCCCCCGCCCGCCCCCTACCGAACGGAGGAAACAGCCCCCTCCTCAGAAGCCTCGACAGCCTCGGCCCGCGCAATCCCGGCCTCTTCCTCACTGCTGGCCCGCAACTGCCCGGAACCAGCAGTCTTGGCCCGTCCCGGCAGGAACAGCGCCAGCACCAGCCCCACGGCGACAGCGGCGGTGGCGATCATGAACGACACCCGGAACCCGTGCATCGTCGGAACCGCAGCCCCGTTCACATGGTTGGCGGTGTTCGCCAGCACCATCCCGATCACGGCGCTCGACACGGACGTCCCGATGGACCGCATGAGCGTGTTGAGCCCGTTCGCGGCCCCCGTCTCGGACGCCGGCACGGCACCGACGATCAACGCGGGCAGCGACGAGTACGCGAGCCCGATCCCCGCGCCCAGCACAACGGCGATCACCAGGCTCTGCCAAGCCGCACTCATCAGCCCGAGCCCGGCCCCGTACCCGATCGCGATGATCAGCATGCCGAGGATGAGGGTGAATTTGGGCCCGTACTTCGCGGACAGCCGCGCGTACACCGGCGCGGTGATCATCATGGTCAGCCCCAGCGGAGCGACGAGCAGACCGGCGACGACCATGGACTGACCGAGCCCGTACCCGGTGGCGGTGGGCAACTGGAGCAGCTGGGGAAGGACCAGCGAGACGACGTAGAAGCTGACGCCGACCATGATGGAGGCGAGGTTGGTGAGCAGCACCTCGCGCCGGGCGGTCGTCCGGAGGTCGACGAGGGGCGCGGAGACGCGCAGCTCGTACATCCCCCACAGCAGCAGCACGACGACGGCCGCGCCGAACAGCCCGAGGGTCGTCCCCGAGGCCCAGCCCCAGTCGCTGCCCTTGGTGATCGGCAGGAGCAGCAGGACGAGACCGGTGGAGAGCCCGAGCGCGCCCGGCAGGTCGAAGGACCCCTCGGCCCGCATCGGGGACTCGGGGACGACGAGCAGGGTCAGCGCGATGGAGAGGACGCCGAGCCCGGCGGAGCCGTAGAAGAGGGCGTGCCAGTCGGCGTGCTGGGCGACGAGCGCGGCGGCGGGCAGCGCGAGGCCGCCGCCGACGCCTATGGAGGAGCTCATGAGCGCCATGGCGGAGCCGAGCTTCTCGCGGGGCAGCATGTCGCGCATGAGGCCGATGCCGAGCGGGATCGCGCCCATGGCGAAGCCCTGGAGGGTGCGGCCGACGATCATCGTCAGGAGATCACTGGTGAGGGCGCTGATCAGCGAGCCGACGACCATGACGGCGAGGCTCGCGATGAGCATCCGCCGCTTGCCGGTGAGGTCGCCGAGGCGGCCCATGATCGGGGTGGCGACGGCGCCGGACAGGAGCGTGGAGGTGAGCACCCAGGTCGCGTTGCTGGGCGCGGTGCTCAGCAACTGGGGCAGGTCCTTGATCACGGGGACGAGCAGGGTCTGCATGACCGCGACCACGATGCCCGCGAAGGCGAGGACCGGCACGAGGGCACCGCTCGCCTCGCGGGTGGTCCGGTCGGTCGGCGTAGGCGACATGGGCTGGGGCCTCCAAGGCCACGGAAGGGCCGGGTAGAGCGAAGGGGATCTGTGCACCCGGAAGAGGGATACGTGCACTCGGAACGACGTATGCACAGGCAACTATTCCGGCATTCCGCGCACCCCGCGGATCCTTGACCATTTCTTGAGAAACGGAGGGAACCCTCCACTGCCCCAGGCGCCCCACCCGAACCCCTATGCTGCGCGAAACGGCTGCACACCCCCTGATCAGCTTGCGAACATGACGACCATGCCCTCCGCACCAGACCCCACGACGGCCCCCACGGCCGTCTCTCCCGCGACCCTCCACCGCCCCGCACCTCCCGCCTGGCTGATCGTCGCCCTCGCCTGCGCCGGACAGTTCCTGGTCGTGCTGGACATCTCGGTGGTGAACGTCGCCCTCCCCGCCATGCGCGCCGACCTCGGCCTGAGCGCGCAAGGCCTCCAGTGGGTGGTGAACGCGTACGGGATCACGTTCGCCGGCTTCCTCCTGCTGGGCGGCCGGGCGGGTGACCTGTACGGCAGGAAGCGCACCTTCCTGATCGGCCTGGCCCTCTTCACGCTGGCCTCGCTCAGCGGCGGCCTCGCCCAGACCGACTGGGAACTCCTCGCGGCCCGCGCCGTCCAGGGCCTCGGCGCCGCGATCCTCGCCCCCTCGACGCTGACCCTGCTGACGGCGGCCGTCCCGGAGGGCCCCGCGCGGGCACGGGCCATAGCGACGTGGACGGCGGTCGGCGCGGGCGGCGGCTCGGCCGGCGGCCTGGTCGGCGGGCTCCTCGTCGAGACGATGTCCTGGCGCTGGGTCCTGCTGATCAACGTGCCGATAGGAGCGCTGGTCCTGGTGAGCTCCCTGCGCTGGCTCCCGCAGACCAGCCAGGCGTCGAGCCGACGGCTGGACGTCCCCGGCGCGATCCTGGTCACGGCCGGCCTCGCGACACTGGCGTACGGCATATCGCGCCTGGAGTCGGCGGGCTGGACGACGCCGTCCGCACTGCTGCCGCTCGCCGCCGGCGTCGTCCTGATCGCCGTGTTCCTGGCCGTGGAGGCACGGGCGAAGAGTCCGCTGCTGCCGCTCGGGCTGCTGCGGCTGCCGCAGGTGGCGTCGGCGAACGTGGCGATGTTCATCACCGGCTCGACGTCGTTCTGCATGTGGTTCTTCATGACGCTGTACGCGCAGAACGTCCTCGGCTACGCGCCGCTGGAGGCGGGCCTCGCCCTGATGCCCAGCTCGCTGGCGGTGATCGTCGGCTCGAAACTCTCCCCCCGCCTGATGCGCGGGACGTCCCCGCGTGTCGCCGCGGTCCTCGGCGTGCTCGTTGCGGCAAGCGGTTTCGCCTGGCAGTCGACGATGAACGCGAACGGCGAGCTGCTCACCGACATCGTCCTGCCCGGCATGCTCATGATGCTCGGCTCCGGTGTGGCCCTCACCCCCCTCGCCTCCCTGGCCACCTCGGGCGTGGGCGCCGCCGACACCGGCATCGTCTCCGGCATCGCCAACACCTCCCGGACGATGGGCGGCGCCCTCGGCCTCGCCGTGATGGCGACGGTCGCCGCCACCCGCACGGACGGCCGCACCACCCCCGCCGCCCTCACCGACGGCTACGCGCTCGCGTTCCGCGCCAGCGCCGCCGTCCTCACCGCAGGCGCCCTCCTGATGTGGGCATGGCTCCCCCGGGGGAGTGGCGACAGGGCCTAGGCTGACGGGCGTGTCGTACACAGGCCCGGAATTCGAACCCCAGCCGTCCCGCTCCCCGCTCCGCCGCCCGCTGGTCGTGGTACCGGCGGTGCTGGTCCCGGTGGTGGTGGCGGGCTGGTTCGCGTACCGCGCGCCGGGGGACGGCGGCGGCCCGGTGAGCGGCGGGGGGACGACGACGGCGAGCGCGCCGGCGTCGTCCGCGTCCCCCGCCGCGGCACCCTCCGACGCGAAGCCGCCCGCGAAACCGCTTGCCGGCAAGGTGATCGTCATCGACCCGGGCCACAACCCCGCCAACTTCCGGCACTCCTCCGAGATCAACAGCACGGTGGACATCGGCAACACCAAGAAGGAGTGCGACACCACCGGGACGGCCACCGACTCCGGTTACCCGGAAGCCTCGTTCACGCTGGACGTGGCCCACCGGATGCGTGCGGTGCTGGAGGGGCAGGGGGCGACGGTGAAGCTGACGCAGGACGGCGACCGCGCTTTCGGCCCGTGCATCGACGAGCGCGCGCGGATCGGGAACGCGGCGAAGGCGGACGCGGTCGTGTCGGTCCACGCGGACGGCTCGGGCGCGGGCAACCGGGGTTACCACGTGATCCTGCCGGGTTCGGTGCACGAGGGCGCGGCGGACACCCGTCCGATCCTCGCCCCGTCGAAGCGGCTCGGCGAACTCGTAGCAAACGGTTTCCGTCGTACGACAGGCAGCGAACCGTCCAACTACGTGGGTTCCGGTACCGGGTTGGTCACCCGTACCGACCTGGGCGGACTCAATCTCTCGACGGTTCCGAAGGTGTTCATCGAGTGCGGCAACATGCGCGACCGGCAGGACGCGGCGCAGTTCACGAGCGCCGTCTGGCGGCAGAAAGCCGCGCAAGGGATCTCTGAGGGAATCGTGAGTTTCCTGCGCGGGTAGCTTCACCGGACCTCTCCGGGCGGACAGGCCGATCGCGCGGACGATAGTGTCGTCGTTACGTTGACGACCGCAGACCGACGAAGGACCTGAAGTGAATATCCGCTCCCTCACTAGAGGCGACGGCGTGGTGATCGGAGCAGCGGTATTGCTGTTCATCGCGTCGTTCCTCGACGTCTACTCGGCCGATGAGGCCCCGGACGGCTTCGACTTCCCGAGCGCCTGGGCGAGCGGTCCGATCATGATGGGCGTGGTGCTGGCCGGCATCATCGGCGCCGCACTGGTCGTCGTCTCGCGCGTGCTGCCGCAGGTGCCGAAGGTCGCCGGGCTCGATCTGCGCCAGTTCGGTGTGGCGTTCACCGTGTTCGCGGCGTGGAGCGCGCTGGGCAACGTGGTCGACCCGATGAGCGCCATGAACAACTTCGAGGGCTCACGGAACACGATCGACGCGGGCACGGGCCTGATCCTGCTGCTCGTGGCGTCGCTGGTGATGGCGGGCGGCGCGATCGCCACGCCGCTGCTGCCGGTGCTCCAGGGGGGCCTCATCCCGGCCCCCAAGCCGCCGGCCCCGCAGCCCTTCGAGGTCGTCGTAGTAGTTGCCGGGGACGTGCAGGAGGGCAGCTCCTGCCGTGTGGAACTCCCGTACGGTGGCGACGAGATCGTCCACCGCGACGGCGATGTGCCGGGCGC
>NZ_JBTYMC010000161.1:0-14832 GCF_054880855.1 Streptomyces sp. S6
CGGACGTGTCGGGGCTGCCTGCGGCGGGGCCGGTGGCGCGGGTGGCTGCGGATGCTCGGGCCGAGCGGTTGCGGGCGGCCACCGCGCGGGCCCGGCGGGCCGGGGTGATGGTGACGGCTCCGGTGGGGCTGTGCTTTCTGCCGGCGTTCGTGGTGGTGGGGGTGGTGCCGGTGATGGTCGGGCTGGCGGGAGGGGTGGTGGGCGGTTGAGACGGGGCCGGGGTGGAGGTGGGAGCTGTGGTCTGAGAGTCGAGAAGTGACAGCTGTGGATCGGGAGTTGGACGTCGTGAGTGGAGAGGTGAGGTCAGTGATGTCTGGTGCGGTCGTTCGTGAGAGGTGGGGCGTGATGGGTGTCGGGGTGTGTCGGACGGTGTGGGCTCGGGTGCGGGTCGTGGGGTGTCGGGTGCGGGCTCGGGGGCGGGGGCGGGACGCCGGGATGGCCACCTCGGAGTACGCCGTCGGGATTCTGGCCGCCGTGGCGTTCGCGATGGTGCTCTACAAGGTGGTGACCAGTGGGGCCGTGTCCGAGCAACTGGCGGCGATCGTTTCGAGGGCGCTCAGTGCGGCGGTGTGAGCGGGGTGGCGATCGGGGGTTCGTGACTGCGGAGGCGGCGGTGGTGTTGCCGGTGCTCGTCGCGTTCGCGATGGCGCTGGTGTGGGGGCTGCTGGCGGTCGTCGTGCAGATCCGGTGCGTGGATGCGGCGAGTGCGGGCGCGCGGGCCGCTGCGCGGGGCGAGGACGGGGAGGTGGTGGTCCGGGTTGTCCGGGCCACCGCGCCTCAGGGGGCGCGGGTGTCCGTCGGGCGGGAGGGGGATCGGGTGCGGGTCGTGGTCGTCGCCAAGCCGGCCGGGTTCGGGGGGTTGCCGTTCGAGGTGCGGGAGGAGGCCGTTGCCGTGGTGGAAGAAGGGGTGGAGCAGTGAAGAGGCGGTCCGGGGATCGGGGGTCCGCGACCGTGTGGGGGGTCGTCGTGGTGGCCGTCCTGTGTGTCGTGTTCGGGGCGGTGCTGGCGTTGGGACAGGCGGTCGTCGTACGGCATCGGGCGGCCGGCGGGGCCGATCTGGCTGCGTTGGCCGCTGCGGGGAGGGTGCTTGAGGGGGAGGGGGTGGCCTGCGAGGTGGCTCGGGGGGTGGCTCGGGAACAGGGTGGGCGGGTGGTGCGGTGTTCGGTTGTGGGGGAGGTGGTGGATCTGACCGTGGCGGCGGGGGTGGGGGTGTTTCGGGCGGAGGTGCGGGCTCGGGCGGGGGTGGAGGAGGGTGCGGGAGGTGGGTAGGTGCGGGTGCGTTGTGGCTGGTCGCGCCCACGCGGCGGAGCCGCATATCGGTACAGCCCCGCGCCCCTGAAAGATGTGGTGGCGGTGGGGAGTTGGCTGCGGGTGTGTGGTGGGTTTTGCGCAGTCCCCGCGCCCCTGGGGGAGTGGTGGGCCGGGGTCGGTGGTCGGGTGTCGGTTCGTTGTGGCTGGTCCCGCCCGCGTGCTCGCCTCGCTGGGCATCGAGTACCCGTACACCCACGAGGGTGCTCCTTTCGGCCCCGACGCGTTCGTCGCGATGGACGAAGAGCGCGTGAACCACCCCAGCCCCCTAACCCCCCACCCCCCGAAGCAACTCCCCCAACAGTCGTATCGCCCCCCGCTTGTGCAGCGGCTCGTTGCCATTGCCGCACTTGGGGGACTGGATGCAGGAAGGGCAGCCGGTGTCGCAGGGGCAAGCGGCGATGGCTTCGAGGGTGGCCGTCAGCCAAGGGGCCGCCGTATGGAAGGCGCGTTCGGAGAAGCCGGCGCCGCCGGGGTGGCCGTCGTAGACGAAGACGGTCGGGAGGAGGGTGTCCGGGTGGAGGGGGATGGAGACGCCGCCGATGTCCCAGCGGTCGCAGGTCGCGAAGAGGGGGAGCATGCCGATGGAGGCGTGTTCGGCGGCGTGGAGGGCGCCGCCGAGGATCTCCGGGGGGATGTTGGCGCGGTCCAGCTGGTCCTCGGTCATCGTCCACCAGACCGCCCTCGTACGGAGTTTGCGCGGCGGGAGGTCCAGCTTCGTCTCCCCCAGCACCTCACCCGTCAGGACCCGGCGGCGGAGGAACGAGACGACCTGGTTGGTGACCTCCACCGAGCCGTAGTGCAACTTGCCGTCGCCCCAGGGGATCTCGGCGTCCGTGGAGAGGACGGCGATGGACGTCGTGTCCCGGGCGATCGTCGAGTACGGCGGGTTGGCCTCCTCGACGAGGGCCGTGGAGTCGTCCAGGTCCAGCGAGCGGACGAGGTACGTGCGCCCCTGGTGGAGGTGGACGGCCCCCTCGTGGACGGCGGTGTGCGCGGACCCGGCGTCGACCGTGCCGAGCAGCCGCCCCGTACCGGCCTCGACGATCTGGACCGGCGTACCCCCCTCGCCCCGGATGTCGGCGAGGTCGGCGGCCCGCTCCCGGCGTGTCCAGTGCCAGGCCTTCGTGCGCCGGCGCAGGAGGCGGGCCGCCTCCAGTTGGGGGAGGAGATCCTTGACGGAGGGCCCGAACAGCTCGAAGTCGTCCTCGGTGAGCGGAAGTTCCGCGGCGGCGGCGCACAACTGGGGCGCGAGGACGTACGGGTTGTCGGGGTCGAGGACGGTCGACTCGACGGGTTGGTCGAAGAGCGCCTCGGGGTGGTGGACGAGGAACGTGTCCAGCGGGTCGTCCCGGGCGACGAGGACGGCGAGGGCCCCCTCACCGCCTCGCCCCGCGCGGCCCGCCTGCTGCCACAGGGACGCGCGCGTGCCGGGGTACCCGGCGATCAGGACGGCGTCGAGGCCGGAGACGTCCACGCCCAGCTCCAGGGCCGTCGTCGCGGCGAGGCCGAGGAGTTCGCCGGAGTGCAGGGCCTGTTCGAGGGCGCGGCGCTCCTCGGGGAGGTAGCCGCCCCGGTAGGCGGCCACGCGCCGGGCCAGCGAGCGGTCGACCTCCGCGAGCCGCTCCTGCGCGATGACGGAGATCAGCTCGGCGCCGCGCCGGGAGCGCACGAAGGCGACCGAACGGGCGCCCTGGACCGCGAGGTCGGTCAGCAGGTCGGCGGTCTCGGCGATCGCCGTACGCCGCACCGGAGCGCCCTTCTCGCCCTCCAGATCTGTCAGCGGCGGCTCCCACAGGGCGAAGACCAGCTCGCCGCGCGGGGAGGCGTCGTCCGCGACCTCGACGACCGGCAGGCCCGTCAGCCGGGAGGCGGCGACGGCGGGTTCGGCGGCTGTCGCGGAGGCCAGCAGGAAGACCGGGGAGGAGCCGTAGCGGGCGCACAGCCGCCGCAGGCGGCGCAGGACCTGGGCGACGTGGGAGCCGAACACACCCCGGTAGGTGTGACATTCGTCCACCACGACGTACTTCAGGGACTTCAGGAACGAGGACCAGCGGGCGTGCGAGGGGAGGATGCCGCGGTGCAGCATGTCCGGGTTCGTCAGGACGTAGTTGCCGTACTGCCTCACCCACTCACGCTCCTCCACCGGAGTGTCACCGTCGTACACAGCAGGACGCACCGAAGCGCCGAGAGGTTGTGAAAGTTCCTTCACCGAACGGAGCTGGTCCGCCGCCAGGGCCTTCGTCGGGGCGAGGTAGAGGGCCGTCGCGCCACGGCCGTTCGGGGCCTCCGAGCCGTCCAGGAGGGCGCTGAGGACCGGTACGAGATAGGCCAGCGACTTGCCCGAGGCGGTGCCCGTGGCGACCACCACCGACTCGCCGTCCAGAGCGTGTTCGGCGGCCAGTGCCTGGTGTGCCCAGGGGTGTTCGATGCCGTACGCCTGCACGGCCGAGATCACCTCCGCGCGGATTCGGTGCGGCCAGACGGCATGACGGCCCGCGCGCGGGGGCAAGTGCTCCGTATGGGTGATGCGCGAGGCGCGGTCCCGCCCGGCGGCGATGCTGCGCAGCAGCGCCTGCGGGGAGGGGCGATCGGATCGCTGATTCTTGGCCATCGGCACCGAGTGTGTCACCGGCGTGACGGACAATGGAGCGAAGGCGTCGTGCACGCCTGCCGGTAAGTGATTGAATGCCATCGCGGCTGGCGAACCGTCCAGGGGCTCCTGCCTAGGTGTCCCGAGGGGCGACCGCTCGATAGCAAGGTGCTGGAGGATCCGTGGACCTGTCCCTGTCGACCGAGACCATCGGCGATCGCACGATCGTCAAGGTCGGTGGCGAAATCGACGTATATACCGCGCCCAAGCTGCGCGAGCAGCTGGTCGAGCTGGTGAACGACGGGAATTTCCACCTCGTCGTCGACATGGAGGGCGTGGACTTCCTCGACTCCACCGGGCTCGGCGTGCTGGTCGGCGGCCTCAAGCGTGTGCGTGCCCACGAGGGCTCGCTGCGCCTGGTCTGCAACCAGGAGCGCATTCTGAAGATCTTCCGCATCACCGGCCTCACCAAGGTGTTCCCGATCCACACCTCGGTCGAGGACGCGGTCCAGTCCACCGACTGACCGACCGCAGCGGCACGAGAGACGAACAACCGGGGGGACCGGATCGCCGACAGCGGCGGTCCGGCCTTCCCACACGCACGCCCGTAGTTCCGAGGGGGACGCATGGCCACCGTTGAGCTCCGCTTCAGCGCGCTGCCCGAGCACGTCAGGACCGCCCGTCTGGTGGCGGCAGCGGTGGCGCGCAGGGCCGGAGTGGACGAGGCCGTACTGGACGAGGTCCGGCTCGCCGTCGGCGAGGCCTGCACGCGCGCCGTCGGGCTCCACCAGAGCGCCGGGCTCACCGCGCCGGTCATGGTCTCGCTGATCGAGGAGGAGAAGCAGTTCTCCATCGAGGTCGGCGACGAGGCACCGAGCGCCGCACCCGGCGGGGCGTCCGGCGGTGACACCGAGGAGGACGACATGGGCCTCGCGGTCATCAGCGGGCTCGTGGACGACGTCCAGGTCACCCCGGGCCTCATCCGGATGACGTGGCCTACCACGCCGGCGTGACATCGCGCAGTACCTGAAGGGCCCCCGAGTGGGGCCCTTCGGCATGTGCGGGCACGACGATCAACAATTACAGTGGATTTGTCAAAAGAATCTTAATGCTCCCGGCGCATTACTTGACGTGGAGGCGAATTCTGCATGCCTCGCACTGTATTGATCGGGTTCCGGTCCCTACAATCCGTCCACATCTTTGAGCTCAGCCCAAGCGTCAAGGAGGACGAATGGCGGAGCTGACCGACGGAAATCGTGTCCTGGTGGTGGTCATAGCCGTCGTCGCGCTGGCGGCGCTCGTCGTCGCGGGGGTGCTGCTGCGGCAGGTGCTGGCTGCGGGCGAGGGAACCAGCCGGATGAAGGAGATCGCGGCGGCGGTCCAGGAGGGCGCGAACGCGTATCTCGCGAGGCAGCTCCGCACGCTCGGAGTGTTCGCGGTGATCGTGTTCTTCCTCTTGTTCCTGCTGCCCGCCGACGACTGGAATCAGCGGATCGGACGTTCGCTGTTCTTTCTGATAGGCGCGGGATTCTCCGCGGCCACCGGTTATATCGGTATGTGGCTCGCGGTGCGCAGCAATGTACGGGTCGCGGCGGCGGCCAGAGAAGCGACTCCGGCCGAGGGGGAGCCGGAGAAAGATCTCACGGCTGTCTCGCACAGAGCGATGAAGATCGCATTCCGTACCGGCGGGGTCGTCGGCATGTTCACCGTCGGCCTCGGGCTGTTCGGTGCCTCCTGCGTCGTCCTCGTCTACGCGGCCGACGCCCCGAAGGTGCTGGAGGGCTTCGGTCTCGGCGCGGCCCTCATCGCCATGTTCATGAGGGTCGGCGGCGGCATCTTCACCAAGGCCGCCGACGTCGGCGCCGACCTGGTCGGCAAGGTCGAGAAGGGCATCCCGGAGGACGACCCCCGCAACGCCGCGACCATCGCCGACAACGTGGGCGACAACGTCGGCGACTGCGCGGGCATGGCCGCCGACCTCTTCGAGTCGTACGCCGTGACGCTGGTCGCCGCGCTGATCCTCGGCAAGGCCGCCTTCGGCGACGCGGGGCTCGCGTTCCCGCTGCTGGTCCCGGCGATCGGCGTGCTCACCGCCATGATCGGCATCTTCGCGGTGGCCCCCCGCCGCGCCGACCGCAGCGGCATGAGCGCCATCAACCGAGGCTTCTTCGTCTCGGCCGTGATCTCCCTCGCGCTCGTCGCCGTCGCCGTCTTCGTGTACCTGCCGGGTTCGTACGGCGACCTGGACGGCGTCACCGACACCGCGATCAGCGGCAAGAGCGGCGACCCGCGGATCCTCGCGCTGATCGCCGTCGCGATCGGGATCGTCCTCGCGGCGCTGATCCAGCAGCTCACCGGGTACTTCACGGAGACGACGCGGCGGCCGGTCAGAGACATCGGCAAGACGTCCCTGACGGGGCCCGCGACCGTCGTCCTCGCCGGGATCTCCATCGGCCTCGAATCCGCCGTCTACACGGCCCTCCTGATCGGCCTCGGCGTCTACGGGGCGTTCCTGCTCGGCGGGACGTCGATCATGCTGGCCCTGTTCGCGGTCGCGCTGGCGGGGACGGGGCTGCTGACGACCGTCGGGGTGATCGTCGCCATGGACACGTTCGGGCCGGTCTCCGACAACGCGCAGGGCATCGCCGAGATGTCCGGGGACGTCGAGGGGGCGGGCGCGCAGGTGCTCACCAACCTCGACGCCGTCGGCAACACGACCAAGGCGATCACCAAGGGGATCGCCATCGCCACCGCCGTCCTCGCCGCGGCAGCGCTCTTCGGGTCGTACCGGGACGCCATCACCACCGGCGCGCGGGACGTCGGGGAGCAGCTCAGCGGGCCCGGGGCGCCGATGAGCCTGATGATGGACATCTCGCAGCCCAACAACCTCGTCGGGCTGATCGCGGGCGCGGCCGTCGTGTTCCTGTTCTCCGGGCTGGCCATCAACGCGGTGTCCCGGTCGGCCGGTTCGGTCGTCTTCGAGGTGCGGCGGCAGTTCCGGGAGCACCCCGGGATCATGGACTACAGCGAGAAACCCGAGTACGGGCGGGTCGTCGACATCTGCACGAAGGACGCGCTGCGGGAGCTGACGACGCCGGGACTGCTCGCCGTCATGGCGCCCATCTTCGTCGGGTTCACGCTCGGCGTCGGCGCGCTCGGGGCGTACCTCGCGGGGGCGATCGGGACGGGGACGCTGATGGCCGTCTTCCTCGCGAACTCCGGGGGCGCGTGGGACAACGCCAAGAAGCTCGTCGAGGACGGGCACCACGGCGGCAAGGGGAGCGAGGCGCATGCCGCGACCGTCATCGGCGACACCGTCGGCGACCCCTTCAAGGACACCGCCGGTCCTGCCATCAACCCCCTCCTGAAGGTCATGAACCTGGTCTCCCTGCTGATCGCCCCCGCCGTGATCAAGTTCTCGTACGGCGCGGACAAGAGCGTGGGCGTACGGGTGCTGGTCGCGCTGCTGGCGCTCGCGGTGATCGTGGGCGCGGTGTACGTGTCCAAGCGGCGGGGGATCGCCGTCGGGGACGACGACGGGGAGGAGGGGGCCGGGGACGCGGCTGGGACGCCACACAGGGCGGTCGTTCCGTAAGTTCTGTACAAAACGTGGTCCCTTGGGGCGGGCGGTTCGCGCAGGGTCGATGCGTGGGCCGCCCGTCGGCGTCCGTGAGGCTTCTCTCCCTCCGATACTCGGGAACAAATATGCCGATAACACCCGTAGGGTCCGTTCCCTCTGAACCGGCCCTCCCGGGTGGCGTGTATCTTCCGGGGCCGAGAGCCATGGAAGGGACCGATCCGGTGAACAAGAAGCTCGTGGCCGCGCTGTCCGGCGGTGCGGTTCTGATACTGACGCTGTCGGGGTGCAGCAACGAGAAGAAGGACGAGGTGAACAAGGACCTCGTCGCCTGGGCAGGCAAGCTCTGCTCGGACGTCCCCGCGCTCAAGGCCAAGATCGACGCGGCCAGCGCCTCGTTCCAGAAGGTCTCCAGCAACGGCCTCCCCCCGAAGGAGGTCCAGCAGACACTGTCCAAGGCGTTCCAGGACCAGGCCGAGGGGTACAAGGGCCTCGCCGACGCCATCAACAGCGCCGGGGCGCCTCCTGGGGTCGAGAACGGCGCCACGAAGCAGCAGAACGCCGTCCAGGTGCTCACCTCGCTCTCCACGTCGTACGCCGGCCTCAAGACCAAGGCCGACGCGCTCGACGTCAAGAACGGGGGCAAGTTCGCCGTCGGCCTCGAAGCCGTCGCCTCCGACATCAAGGCCCTCAAGACCAGCGACACGGCCCTCACGGACCTGGAGACCGGGGACGTGAAGCGGGCGATGATCGAGCAGGACACGTGCAGGCAGACGGCGATCCCGACGCCGTCCATCGACCCGGTCACCACCCCGGCACCCGGCACTTCGGCCCCGGCGGCCTCACCGTCGGCGTCGAAACCGGCGGGGGGAGCGGCGTCGCCCAGCGGGGCTGCGGGGGGCTGAGGGGCGTCGGGAACGGGCTTCCGGGTGGGGGGCTGCCGTGCGGATGGGCTTCCGCGCGGGCGGGCTTCTGCGGGGCCGCAGGGCCTTGGGCCGGTGCCGATCGAGTGCCCGGGGCCGGACGGGCTTGTGCGCGGGGCCTTGGGGCGGCGTGGTTCCGGGGCGGTCGGCCGGGCCGTGCGCTGCGGGTCGAGCGGTGTGCCTCGGCGGAAGGCGGCTGTGAAGGCGAAGGGTTTGGGTTTCGGGGTGTCCCAGGGGTTCGGCTGGTGGGCGGAGTTGTCGGCCTGGCCCTTCGCCTCGGCCGGCTCAGGGGGGCGTCCGGTGTGTCCGTCGTGAGTGAGGTGGGCGGGGGAGAATGGGTGGGTGAGTGAAGCCAACCTGTTGCCGCTGCCCTCGTCCGAACACGCCGATGTGACCGCCCGGCTGCGGGAGGCGCTGCTCGCGGCCTCCTTCACCGCGGACGGTCTGCTGGAGCTGCTCGGTGCCCCCGCGTACGCCGCGCTGGCCCGCAGCGAGACGGTGCCCGCGCTGCGCGCGACGCGGGGGGACACGCCGCTGGAAGCGCTTGTGCGGCTCTTTCTGTTGCAGCAACCGGTGCTCCACGCGCGCGTGGAGGGCGTTCTGCCGGTCGACGTGTGCGTGGAGAGCGGGTGGCTGACGCGCGCGGGCGACGAGGTCGCGGCGACCGTCGACGTCCGCCCGTACGGCGGGCCCGACGGCGAGGACTGGTTCGTCGTCTCCGACCTCGGGTGCGCGGTCGGCGGGGCCGGCGGGATCGGCAAGCGGGACGAGGGCGTCGTCCTCGGTGTCGGCGGCGCCTCGACGACCCTCGCGGGGATCACCGTCCGCACGCCCGTCGCCACCGCGCTCGACCTCGGGACCGGGTCCGGCATCCAGGCGCTGCACGCCTCCCGGCACGCCACGCGCGTGACGGCCACCGACCTCAACCCGCGCGCGCTGCACATCACCGCGCTCACCCTCGCGCTCTCCGGCGCCCCCGCCGCCGATCTGCGCGCGGGGTCGCTGTACGAGCCGCTGCGGGACGACGAGTCGTACGAACTGATCGTCTCCAACCCGCCCTTCGTGATCTCCCCCGGCGCCCGGCTGACCTACCGGGACGGCGGGATGGGCGGCGACGACCTGTGCCGCGCGCTCGTCCAGGGCGCCGGGGAGCGGCTCGCCGACGGCGGGTACGCGCAGTTCCTCGCCAACTGGCAGCACGTCGAGGGCGAGCACTGGCAGGACCGGCTGCGCTCCTGGATCCCGCGCGGGTGCGACGCGTGGGTCGTCCAGCGAGAGGTCCAGGACGTCACGCAGTACGCCGAACTGTGGCTGCGCGACGCGGGCGACCACCGTGACGATCCGGCCGACTACCAGGCGCGGTACGACGCCTGGCTGGACGAGTTCGAGGCGCGCAAGGTCAGGGCCGTCGGGTTCGGCTGGATCACCCTGCGCAAGACGGCCGCCGCCGAGCCGTCCGTCACCGTCGAGGAGTGGCCGCACTCCGTCGAGCAGCCCCTCGCGGACGCGATCCACGCGCACTTCGAGCGCGTCGACTACCTCCGCGACCACGACGACGCCGCCCTCCTCACCGCCCACTTCAGGCTCGCCACCGAGGTCGTCCAGGAACAGGTCGGCCTGCCCGGCGCCGACGACCCCGAACACGTCGTCCTGCGCCAGCACCGGGGGATGCGCCGGGCCACCAAGGTCGACACCGTCGGCGCCGGGTTCGCCGGCGTGTGCGACGGCTCCCTCAGCGCCGGGGTGATCCTCGACGCGATCGCCCAGCTCGTCGGCGAGGACCCGGTGGTCCTGCGCGACCGGACGCCCGCACAGATCCGGCTGCTGGTGGAGCAGGGGTTCCTGGAGCCGGTCAGAGGGTGACGGGGGCGGCCTCCACGCGCGCGTGGCCTTGCCCGGCCCCCGGTTCGCCGCCCTCCCGAAGTCGGCTGGAAAGTCACCCGCGCGTGGGTGGTGTGTGCCCGGCGTGTGCGGCGCTGCGCCGGAGGGGGCGGTGGGGTGCCGGGGGCGTGTTCACCTCGGGTTCGCCGGGGTGTCGTCCGCGCGTGGGAGGGTCCCCGCAATCCCCGCGCGGGTGGGGTGGGACGAGGGGGCGGGGACGGGTATGGAGAGCGGGCCGGCGATCTTCGCGGGGGCGGTGTTCGCCCTGTTCGGGGGCGGACTGCTGGTGTGGACGACCGTACGCGCGCGCCAGCGGCAGCCGGTCGCCCACGGGGTGCGGCAAGGGCTTTCGGTGACGTTCGCGACAGCCGCCGGGGTGGCGTCGCTCGCCGTCGCGGCATGGTGCCTCACGCGGCTCTGAGAGGGGCCGGGCGCACGCGTGCGGGGACAGGGCGACACCCCGCGCGGGAGCCTCGTACCGGCGTGGAGGGCGGTGTGCCCCCGGCCGTCGGAAAACCGTCGGTCGACACTCCGGGCGGCAGGAATGGCGGTAGTCGGGTTACCGTTCGAGTGGCCGTTGCGGGCTTTTCCCGTTTGACACGGGGGCGGGATGTACCGTCACACTCCGCAGCGTCACCATGACTGTGCCCCGGGACGAAGCCTGGGGAGGCCCCAGCGTCGACCGGAGAGAAGAGCGAAGTTGTCCCCGACAAGCGAGACCGCGAAGGGCGGTCGGCGACTCGTCATCGTCGAGTCGCCCGCCAAGGCGAAGACGATCAAGGGCTATCTCGGCCCCGGCTACATCGTCGAGGCCAGCGTCGGGCACATTCGTGACCTTCCCAGCGGCGCCGCCGAGGTGCCGGAGAAGTACACCGGCGAGGTGCGCCGCCTCGGCGTGGACGTCGAGCACGACTTCGAGCCCATCTACGTCGTCAACGCCGACAAGCGGGCCCAGGTCAAGAAGCTCAAGGATCTGCTGAAGGACTCCGACGAGCTCTTCCTCGCCACCGATGAGGACCGGGAGGGCGAGGCGATCGCCTGGCACCTCCAGGAGGTTCTCAAGCCCAAGGTCCCGGTCAAGCGGATGGTCTTCCACGAGATCACCAAGGCCGCGATCCAGGCCGCCGTCGCGAACCCGCGCGAGCTCAACCAGAAGCTCGTCGACGCCCAGGAGACCCGCCGCATCCTCGACCGCCTCTACGGCTACGAGGTCTCGCCGGTCCTGTGGAAGAAGGTCATGCCGAAGCTGTCGGCGGGCCGCGTCCAGTCCGTCGCGACACGACTTGTCGTCGAGCGGGAACGCGAGCGGATCGCTTTTCGTTCTGCTGAGTACTGGGACCTGACGGGGACCTTCGCGACCGGCCGCGCCGGGGACTCGTCGGACCCGTCGTCGCTGGTCGCCCGCCTCCAGACCGTCGACGGCAGGCGGGTCGCGCAGGGCCGCGACTTCGACTCCCTGGGACAACTCAAGAGCGCGCAGACCCTCCACCTCGACGAGGCGACCGCCCGCGCCCTGGCCGCCGCCCTGGACGACACCCGGTTCGCCGTCCGCTCCGTCGAGTCCAAGCCCTACCGCCGCTCGCCGTACGCCCCCTTCCGTACGACGACCCTCCAGCAGGAGGCCAGCCGCAAGCTCGGCTTCGGCGCGAAGGCGACCATGCAGGTGGCCCAGAAGCTGTACGAGAACGGCTTCATCACCTACATGCGTACGGACTCCACGACCCTCAGCGACACGGCCGTCACCGCCGCCCGCGCACAGGTCACGCAGCTGTACGGCGCCGACTACCTCCCCTCCGCCCCGCGCACGTACGCCGGCAAGGTCAAGAACGCGCAGGAGGCGCACGAGGCGATCCGCCCCTCGGGTGATCGTTTCCGCACCCCCGCCGAGACCGGCCTCACCGGCGACCAGTTCCGCCTCTACGAGCTGATCTGGAAGCGCACGGTCGCCTCCCAGATGAAGGACGCCACCGGCAACAGCGTCACCGTCAAGATCGGCGGCACCTCCTCCGACGGCCGGGACGTCGAGTTCAGCGCCTCCGGCAAGACGATCACCTTCCACGGCTTCCTGAAGGCGTACGTCGAGGGCGCGGACGACCCGAACGCCGAGCTGGACGACCGCGAGCGGCGCCTGCCCCAGGTGGCCGAGGGCGACCCGCTGACCGCCGAGGAGATCACGGTCGACGGGCACGCGACGAAGCCGCCGGCCCGCTACACCGAGGCGTCCCTCGTCAAGGAGCTCGAAGAGCGCGAGATCGGCCGCCCGTCGACGTACGCGTCGATCATCGGCACCATCCTCGACCGCGGCTACGTCTTCAAGAAGGGCACGGCGCTCGTCCCGTCGTTCCTGTCCTTCGCCGTCGTCAACCTCCTGGAGAAGCACTTCGGGCGGCTCGTCGACTACGACTTCACCGCCAAGATGGAGGACGACCTCGACGCCATCGCGCGCGGTGAGGCGCAGTCCGTGCCGTGGCTGAAGCGGTTCTACTTCGGCGAGGGCGCGGGGGCGGCGGGCGGCGCCGCCGACGCCGGCAACGGCGACGGGGACCACCTCGGCGGGCTCAAGGAGCTGGTGACCGACCTGGGCGCGATCGACGCGCGCGAGGTGTCGTCGTTCCCCGTCGACAACGGCATCGTCCTGCGGGTCGGCCGCTACGGGCCGTACATCGAGCGCGGCGAGAAGGACTCCGAGGGGCACCAGCGCGCGGACATCCCCGAGGACCTCGCGCCCGACGAGCTGTCCGTCGAACTCGCGGAGGAGCTGCTGGCCAAGCCCAGCGGGGACTTCGAGCTGGGCACCGACCCGGTCTCCGGGCACCAGATCATCGCCCGGGACGGCCGTTACGGGCCGTACGTCACCGAGGTGCTGCCCGAGGGGACGCCGAAGACCGGGAAGAACGCGGTGAAGCCGCGGACCGCCTCGCTCTTCAAGTCGATGTCCCTCGACACCGTCACTCTCGACGACGCCCTCAAGCTGATGTCGCTGCCCCGCGTGGTCGGTGCGGACGCCGAGGGCGTCGAGATCACCGCGCAGAACGGGCGGTACGGGCCGTACCTCAAGAAGGGCACCGACTCGCGGTCCCTCCAGACCGAGGACCAGCTCTTCACGATCACCCTCCAAGAGGCGCTGGAGATCTACTCCCAGCCCAAGCAGCGGGGGCGGGCCGCCGCCAAGCCGCCGCTGAAGGAGCTGGGCGCGGATCCCGTCAGCGGGAAGCCCGTCGTCGTCAAGGACGGCCGCTTCGGGCCCTACGTCACCGACGGTGAGACCAACGCGACGCTCCGGTCCGGCGACAGCGTCGAGGAGATCACCCCCGAGCGCGGGTACGAACTCCTCGCCGAGAAGCGGGCCAAGGCACCGGCGAAGAAGGTCGCCAAGAAGGCGCCCGCGAAGAAGGCTCCCGCCAAGAAGGCCGCCGCCACCAAGACGGCTGCCGCGAAGAAGACGGCTGCGAAGAAGACGACCGCCGCGAAGAAGACGGTTGCTGCCAAGAAGGCTGCGGCTTCGGGGGAGTAGCGGGGCGGCTGGGCTCCGGGGGTGGGTTCGGGTGGGGGGCGTTTCGCTCACCCGAAACCACCCGAGTTGGTGGGCGCCTGCGTAGGTGGTGTGTGGGTGGTGGTTCAGCGGGATGGGGTTGTCGGTGGGGGCGGATAGGCTGAAAGCATGACGCGAGCCGAGCAGCCGATGGGCCTTCACCCGGAAGAGGACGACGCCCTGGTGGTGGACTCACGGGAGCGTGCCGTACGGGCGTTGCTGAGGCAGCCGCAGTTGCGGCGGCTGTGGAGTGCGCAGCTGGTGGGCGGGGTGGGAGACGCCCTCGCCGTCCTGGTGCTGGTCTTTCTCGTGCTTCAGGCAGCCGTCTCTCAGGAGACGCTGGGCGGCGGATACCGCGGCATGGCGCTGTCCGTGGCGCTCGTCCTCGGGGTACGAGTTCTGGCCACCGTCCTCTTCGGCGCCGTCCTCCTCGGCCCCCTGACCTCGCTGACGTCCGCCGAGGGCCCCCTGGACCGCCGCTGGACGATGGCCGGTGCGGACGGCGTGCGCGCGGTGCTGCTGATCATCGCCCCCCTGTGGATCGACTGGACCCCGGGCAACGCGCCGGCGCTCCTGCTGGCGACGGTCTTCGTGACCGGCATCGCCGAGCGGCTGTGGACGATCGCCCGGGAGGGCGCCGCCCCCGCCCTGCTCCCGGCCCCGCCGCCCGAGGGCGCGACCGTCCGCCCGCTCCCGGACCACATGGACGCTCTGCGCCGCCTCTCGCTGCGCACGAGCTTCGCGGCGATCCCGCTGGGCGCGGCCGTCCTGATCGCCGCCGGCCTGGTGAACGTCCTGCTGGGCGCCGGTGTCGCCTGGTTCGACCAGCACCAGGCGGCCCTCGCGTCGTACGTCGCGGCGGGCCTGTTCGCGGCCTGCCTGTCGGTCGTCTCCGCGCTGGAACTGCCCAAGGTGAACACCCCCCGCGCGCGGTCCCCGCTGGAGGGCCTGCGCCGCCCGCGCGCGGCGAGCGGCACCGAGACCGGCCGCACCGGCGCGATCCCGCTCCTCGTGACGG